>JBHNNM010000621.1:0-1408 GCA_048563625.1 Gammaproteobacteria bacterium
GAAGTCTTTTATAACAGGGAAAGACTACATTCTGCCAATGATTATTTATCGCCAAAAGATTACGAAGAACTACAGAAAATGGCTTAAAAAAACTGTCCGGAAAAGTGTTGACAGATCACTGCTGGATCACACCAGATGGACAAGTTTATCCGGTAGATCCTGAAACACACGATAATAACTATCCAAAGAGTATGGGTTCGCTGGGGCGATGCGAAGAGTGTTGTATCAGAGTGTCATGCCATTGGGGATTTAAAGCGGGAGCATCGTATATGCAGATCCCTAAACGGCTGACCATGCCACAGGAAGAAGTATTGCAACGTATTGATGACGAATGCGGCGGGATCAATGTGTCGCTACACGTGGATATGGTCGGTACCATCCGTAACATCAGCGATCTTTTTCAATATCTACAATAAAAAGTGAGAAAACCATGGCCAGAGCCGGAATAAACAGAGCCCAGGTAGAGCAGGCAATTATTAATTTAAAGAAGGAAAACCGCTACCCTTCCTACCAACTGATCCGTCAGTATTTAAAAAACAGCGGTTCATACAGTAGCATTGGCCGTCTGGTACGGGAATTAAAAGAAGAGAACCCCGCCCTCTTTGGTGAGCAGGTGGATATTCCTGATGCCATTTTAAAAACGTTCAATGTTCTGTCCGGACAACTCAGAGCAGAAGCCCGAAAAGAAGCGGAGCAAACAGAGAAACAATTCCTGGAAGCTGCCGATGAGCAGGAAAAACTGTATGAAGATTTACGCAAAGAGTATGATGAACTGCATCATGCTCATCAGGAACTGCAGGATCAACTGGCAGAAAAAACCGTTCATGAGGACAATTTAAACAAACGCCTGCAGGAAAAAGACATTGAAATCGCCTCTTTAAAAACCGAGCAGAAAAATTGCGAAAAAAATCTGGACGACAAAACAGAGCAGATAACCACGCTTGAGGCAAAATTCAATCAACTGTATCTACAGCACAAACACTATCAGGAAGCTTCAAAACAGGAACGTGACAGACTAAGAGCCGATCATGACCGGCAGCTGACCGCATTACAGGGCGAAATAAAAACCCTGAAAGAAACTGTTGCCGGCAAACTGGAAGCGATCAGCTTTCTTAATAACGATAATATCCGCCTGACCAGTGAGCTAAACGCCACACAAAGAGAATTGCAGGATAAAAAAGACACGAACAAAAAACAGGCGCAGGAAATTAAAGAGCTTCAGGCTAAAAATGAAGCCCTGGACAACAAGCGTTCCGAACTGGAAAAAAATCTCAATGATACGCAAAATAAGCTGCAAAACCTGTCTGAGCAACACAAAAGTCTGCAACAGACGATTAAACAACTGAAATCCGATCTGGACAAAGCCGGCTCTGAAATCAACACACTCAGCCCTTTGCTGAATGAAATA
>JBHNNM010000622.1:0-1405 GCA_048563625.1 Gammaproteobacteria bacterium
CGGCGATATTCAGTAAATATCATAAATACAACCTGGTTAAGTTGCACTTATGAGTTGAATCTAAGTAATAAAATGTTTGAAGATACTCCGGTTATTATGCTGTCCAGTAAGGACGGCCTGTTTGACCGGGCCCGTGGACGTATTGTGGGTTCAGAGCAATACCTGACCAAGCCTTTTAGCAAAGATGAGCTTCTGGGCGCTATTACCCGTTATGTTAAAAAAACTTAAAAAGTTCATTGATTCAGGTAATAAGATACAAGATAATAAGATAATAATATAAAACAATAATAGAGAGATATTAATATGGCACATATTCTCGTTGTGGATGATTCACCGACAGAAACACACATCATTTCTTCTGCACTGGAAAAACAGGGGCACCGGGTTTCGGTGGCCGTGGATGGTAAAGACGGCGTTGAGAAAGCCACGCAGCTTATGCCTGATCTGATCTTAATGGATGTAGTCATGCCTGAACTGAATGGTTTTCAGGCCACACGACAATTGAGTAATCAGTCTGAAACGGCCAATATTCCGGTTATTATGGTAACGACCAAGAATCAGAAAACCGATAAAATGTGGGCAGAGAGCCAGGGTGCCAAGGGCTATGTCACCAAGCCATTTGTGGAAAATGACTTAATTGATGAAGTAAATCGCTTATTACTCAGTTAATGTCCCCTAGAAAAAACAAATGAATTTTGAACCTCAAAACCCGGCTGAAATAATTCAGCTGCTGCAGGAAATAGAAGCCTTGAGCAGAGCGAATGCTGCACCACTGCCGCTGGAAGAAGAAATCAAAACCCTGTGGTCGGGGATTGGTTTTCGTATCGGCAAGCACCGCTTTGTCGCACCCATGCAGCATGTCCGGGAAATTATGAAATATCCACAGGTATCTCAGGTGCCGGCCAGTAAGGAATGGGTTCGGGGGATTGCCAATATTCGCGGCAACCTGCTGCCGATTTTTGATTTGCAGGGGTTTCTGTCTCAGGCAATAACGCCCGTAAGACGGGAAACGCGTATTCTGGCCATCGCCAGAGACAAGTTAAATGCTGGTCTGATTGTGGATGAAATTTACGGTATGAAACACTTCGATCAGGAGTTGTTTGATGCGCGTATGCAATATGATGTGCAATGGCATAGCTATATGCAGGGCGGTTATGACATTAATGGTGAAAGCTGGGTGGTGTTTAATCTTAATAAACTTATTGAGAGTCAGGACTTTCTTAATGTGGCCCTCAAATAGCGGGTAGCAGCCACAGGCATAGCAAACCAGTTTAAATAATAAATACTCATAGGTATGTCTTTAAGGATTTTATCATTTCGTTTCAATGATTTACCCATCAGGATGAAATTCCATAATTAGGTTCTACACCAAACTGATAAAGTCCAGTAGACTTATCCCGTTCAG
>JBHNNM010000623.1:0-1401 GCA_048563625.1 Gammaproteobacteria bacterium
AAAAAAAATATTGGTACTGGGTAAACGAATTTGCAGACGGTCGCTCATCTATCCTCCCCAAAAGGCCAAAAAAATAGCCAGCCCATCACAAGCTGGCTACCTTCTGTTTTTAGTTCTTTCCTGAAGTCTGGTTATAGGCCCTAATATCGATCAAGTTGTTCTGAGCATAATCTCCCGCAAGGGATGCATTTGAGATCACTGCAATCTGCTTATCCACAAATGCTTTATCTTCTTCGGACATACTGTCGGGGATGTAAGCACCGCTCTCATCTTTTTGACGATACTCATTTAGCATTTGTTCCCTTAGGCCAAGCATTTCAGGCGACCAACTCGATGAGTCTTCAGAGTTGAATACGCGTCCCGCCAAACCTTCATTGAAAGCTTGAGCGAACACTTGACTTTGAATCGGGGTCAATCCCATTCTCTGCCCTTCGCTGTATGCTTCATGTTTGAAATCATCGGCATACTGTTCTAAGAACTCACCATATCGATTGTTAACTGCCGCACCAAATGCCCCAGCCAACATGGCTTCAGACTTAGTGCCCCAGTTTACTTCGGAGGCATACTGCGAACTCGATCCACTGTATGCATCATTAAACGCCGTCAATGGGTTTTCCAAAGAGGTTCCGGCGTCAACTGCTGCTTTTAACCCATCCCAGGTTGATTTGCTGGCCACCGTTACATTGTGCAAGAAACCTCGTGAGCCAGGGGCTTCAAGCGCCTGTTCTTTGTAACTCTCATAGTCTTCGCCAAAGTGATTCAAGGTATGCAGTGCTGCATCAGTATGCTTGCCACTGAAATCTCCAATAGCACTGGCGCTGTTGAAGAACATTTCAGCACCAGAAACTCCGCTATCATCAGCCATAATGCGTGATCGCCACTGAGATCCAGCTTCACTGTTTAGTCCAGATTGATAGGTACTTGTGTCAGAAGCTACGGCCTGTTGGGCTTGTTGCTGATGCGCATTCAACTGTCCATCTATACCAGACAGATTAGTTTGGTAAGCTGATTGAGCTGAATTGAACTGCGTTTGAACAGTTGCAGCATCCTCGTAGCCGCCCAATACACCCGATTCAACTTGGCTTTGAGTGCCACCAAAAGTAGGTGCAGCTGATGACAAGCCTTCATTGGAGCGCGGTTGAATTGATCGTAAATCGGCTCCGGTAGCCATGGCCATAACAGTCATTGCCGCTTGATAATCATTGTCTCGTTCAGCGGGCGTTGAGGAGTTGCTATAGGTTAAAGACTCCATAGCTGCGGCCACATACGCCTGATTATCATCAGGTAGCAAGCGCTGATACATCGGAAGGTTTTCACGTAATCGGTTACCTGCTTCAACATGCTGGTTCATATAGCGACCTAAATAATCCATGACTTCAGGATTATCCGCTGCTAATCTAG
>JBHNNM010000624.1:0-1396 GCA_048563625.1 Gammaproteobacteria bacterium
CGACCAAACAGCATCAAAGTCGCATGTTTTGGCGTACCAGTAAAAGCAAAATAGCTGATATTATCCGGTTTGGCACGGGATTTTTGCAGCTGCTCCAGTAATTCATCCAATGTCATTGTGGACATTTTCCCCTGGCCGCTCATACCTAATGCGGCTTGCAATTTAGCCGCTGTGGTACCGGTTTGAGAGTTATGCGCTTCATCAATAATGACCGCAAAATTTTTACCTTTCAGGGTTTTGTCTGTAATGATCGCTTCCATGGCATAAGGGAAAGTCTGGATAGTCACCACAATAATCGGTGTACCTGCCAGCAAGGCTTCTGATAACTGCTTGCTTTTGGATTTTGATGATTTCTGACGGTCAATGGCTGCTATAACACCAAACTGGTGGTCAATTTGTTTAACGGCATCCTGAAGCTGACTATCGAGTACATTTCTGTCGGTCACAATAATGACACTGTTAAACAGGGCATGACCATTATCTTCTCGCAATTTCACCAAATCATGTGCAGTCCAGGAGATGGTGCTTGTTTTTCCGGAACCGGCACTGTGATCAGCCAGATAGCTCATACCGGCTCCGTTAATCCTGGCGTCAGCAATCATCTCATTGACGGCTGTCCACTGGTGAAAACGAGGGAATATCAGGTTTTCTTTCTTTGACCAGTTCCCTTTCAGATCTACAACATCCTTTTTTTCAACATAAACAAAGCTGTGAAAGATACGCAACCAGGCATCACGCTGGCAGACATCTTCCCAAAAATACGCGACCGGATATTCTCTGCTTCCATCCGCTTTTAATTCACCGGGTGGATTACCGGCGTGTCCTTCATTACCTTTGTTAAAAGGCAGAAAAAATGTATTGGTTCCATCGAGTTTTGTTGTCATCTGGATCTCGGAATCCGACATGGCGAAATGAACAACAGCCCCCCGTTTAAAGGTTAACAGCGGTTCTTTACGTTTGGTTTTGGGATCACAGGGCAATCGATCAGTACGATACTGATCCATAGCCGCCTCTGCCGACTGGGTAAAATCCGTTTTTAGCTCAACGGTTGCAACCGGTATACCGTTAATAAACAGAACCAAATCAATGGCAAATTTTTGGGATGGGTGGTATTGCAGTTGCGGGACAACCCGAAGAATATTGGCGTTATAGCGTTTTAAAACTGCTTCATTTCTTTTATCTTCTGGCGCTGTTTCAGACAGGTCAATATGTCCACATCCGGCTATTGAAAAGCCTTGTCTTAGCAGTTGTACGGTTCCCTGCTTTGCAAGTGCCTTGTCCAGACGGTTCATAAACAGATCCAGCGTCTTTTCACCATTAAGCTTCTTTAATTTTTCCCACTTTTTACCCTGGTCACTGTTGTCCAGCCAGCTTATTAAGTCTTGCGGATATAAAG
>JBHNNM010000625.1:0-1395 GCA_048563625.1 Gammaproteobacteria bacterium
CCTAATCTGAAAGTTATCGTCAGTAAAATACCACCAGTGAAAGACTCAAACTTACAAGCAAAGAGAGAGCTTTTCAATGCACTTGTTTTTTCTGAATTGGTGGAAGATCCAAATATCTCATTTGTGGCTCATGAAAACCTACATTTCACTTCACTGAAGGACACCATCCATCCCAATATGAAGGGGTCGTCTGTCATCGCGAGGAATCTTGGCAGACATATTCATAATCTATTCTGGGAAAGGCCGAGGAAAATCGCCAGGCGTGATCTTCTACAACCGTATAAATTACATCCACAGCAATGTAGAGATTCATTTGGATGGCAAAGCTATAGGCAGCCGTGGTTGCGGTGGTAATTATTGAATAGACTAGAATGTCTGTCGAGGCACCAGCTGTATCTGAACTTTCAGATCTACAAGTACATTTGACTGGCATCAAGTATTATTTTTCAATATTAGTAATTATTTGTCCTACATACATTTCAATTGTTAATATTTGGATTTTTTGTGTCGTATTAAAGATATATATATATATAATTCATAGTGTAATTTGCCGTGACCAGCATTATGAAGAAATCTAGTCAGAATGTGAAGATTTTTCAGTGGAATTCCAGATCGATTTCCACAAATCTTTTAGCTTTTGAAAATCATATATCACAAAGTAATTATTGTATTTTAGCATTGCAGTCTCTCAATGTTGAAAAAAGGAATCTCCCAAGGATGAAAAATTATTATTATCCACCACTGTGTAACAGTAACAAGAACACAAAGAAAGTGCAAACAGCAATATATATTCGCAGTGACCTTGTATATACTATTCCAATTTCATCACCATTTACAAATACATTGGAAGAAATCTATGCTACTACTGCGATGGTTAAAATTAATGAACAGACAACGCTTAATATCATCTCTGTGTACTTTCCAAATGGACCAAAAGGTGACAACACAGACTGGCTAAAAGACATTGCACTGTCAAACAAGAGTTATCTGATTATGGGAGATTTCAACGCACATGCACCTTTTTGGGAAAATGGATGTACATCAGTAACTTGTAACAGACTTGTTGAAAATATTGTGGACTCTAGTTTATGTCTACTAAATGATGGAAGAATAACCAGGATACCAGATGTTTCCACACACAAAGCAACTGCTATAGATCTTTCTCTTGTTACACCTGATCTAGCAGTGAATTGTACATGGTATACAGAAGAAGATTGTCTGGGAAGTGATCATCTTCCCATTATAATTGAGTTAAATGAAAATATAAAAGATGATGAATCAGAAGATGAGGATAAAATTCCAAAGTTCAAATATAAACATGCTGACTGGGAAGCATATCAGGCATTTCTTATATCTTCTGACATTAATTCCATTATTAATGAAGATATAAATATG
>JBHNNM010000626.1:0-1394 GCA_048563625.1 Gammaproteobacteria bacterium
GTGTGTGTGTGTGTGCTGTAAATCACTCTACACACCCATACTATATCTTTATTATTAATATTACTAACTGAATTAAACTTATCATATGTAGTCCATATATTGAAAGTGTTGATATACATCTTTACAAGTCTATAATAATGTGAAGGTGAAGAAATTGCAAATTGTACAAATCTCCCTCTCCTCCTCACCCCCCTCCTCTCTCCCTGTCTCTGGCTCAATGTTATGAGAAAAAATCTTCTTCCACTCACTTTGTTCAGATGTTTAATTGGATCAGTCATAATGAGAAATGTATTGCAAACTATTTCAGTGTCTGGGTACTTGTATTTCTAGTAAACAGTTCAAGTCCCTGGCTTGTAACTTACAAAACTGAATGCAGAAGCAGAAAAATATTGCCATACATTACATAATTTCAAAATAAATGGGACAAGAACTAAAGGTTCATCTAGTAGAGTAGCAGTGTTCTCTGACATTGTACAGTGTACATATTCATCCTTCATGAGAATTTATATAGACAAACTGATAGGCAATGCCATTTGTTAAAATGCAGGTTAGGTTGGCTGTTGATGAATTAACTTTATGAATTAATTTGTCAATGCTGGTAGTCATGTGTGATTATTTATGTCACTTATTGTAAGTTGAACATTTTCCACTCTTCTTTGAGTAGCTGTGCTCACTGTCTTTGAAGGAATCACTAGTCAAGCAGCTTAGGATCACATTCAAAAGACTCATAACTTGAGTCTGACAGTGTGTGTGTGTGTGTGTGTGTGTGTGTGTGTGTGTGTGTGTGTGTGTGTGTGTGTGTGTGTGTGTGTGTGTGTGTGTGTGTGTGTGAGTGTGCGTGTGTGCGCTCACGCCCGTGTGTGTGTGTGTGTGTGTGTGTGTGTGTGTGTGTGTGTGTGTGTGTGTGTGTGTGTGTGTGTGTGTGTGTGTGTGTGTCTACTTGGGATGTGAACTGATCTGATCAAATTGTAACTTTATGAATTAATTTGTCAATGATGGCAGCCATATGTGATTATTTATGTTACTTACTGTAAGCTGAACATTTTCCACTCTTCTTTGAGTAGCTGTGCTCACTGTCTTTGAAGGAATCACTAGTCAAGCAACTTAGGATCACATTCAAAAGACTCATAACTTGAGTCTGACAGTGTGTGTGTGTGTGTGTGTGTGTGTGTGTGTGTGTGTGTGTGTGTGTGTGTGTGTGTGTCTAATTTTACAAATAAACATATGATTTTAAATGTAGTCTTAGTTATTAAATTATACTTGGGATGTGAACTGATTTGATCAAATTGTATCATTAGTTAGGGTGGGGCAGCAAGGTCTTCAGTGCTGCATTTATGTGTAATACTTGGTTGTTGCTACAACTATTATGAGTTGTGCCTGTTTCTGTGTGTGTT
>JBHNNM010000627.1:0-1393 GCA_048563625.1 Gammaproteobacteria bacterium
CAGGCTCTGCTTCCAGGTGCGCGTTGTAAACAATGCTGAAGCCACCACCACCGAGTACACTATCGATAATATATTCATCGACTTTGGTTCCCGCAGGTAATGGTGAAGTATTATGCTCCATACAGCTTTTTGTTCCTTAAGTGTAAATTTTTGCCCACCTCTAATTATAGGAGGATAGCAGTAGAAATACTATGTACTGTGCTACAATCTCTAAATAGTGTGCATCCATAAATTAAGTCCCTCTTTTTCAAAGGGGGATAAAGGGGGTTTAAGTCTTTGATTTGCAACCCCTCAATCCCCCTTCTAAAGAAGGGGGAAGTTAAAAGCTTAATAAACGGATGGAAACTAAATAGAATTCAACCATTTCCAGAATCTTGTTTTATAAGGATACATTTATGGTAAGAAGTATGACTGCCTATGCCCATCGGGAAGAAAAACAGTCCTGGGGTAGTCTGGATATTGAGCTGCGCAGTGTTAATCATCGTTTTCTGGAAATTAATACCCGTCTGCCGGAAGAACTGCGGCCTCTGGAAATGAAGCTGCGAAACCACATTAAGGAAAAAATTAAGCGTGGTAAGCTGGATCTGACCATAAAACTGCAGATACAGGGCGGTAGTGAGGGTAAAATTCAGTTTAACCAAGAACTGGCATCCCGGGTAGCCAAAACCCTGCATGAAATCGACAAGCTTATTTATAATGCGGCACCAACAAATGCCATTGATATTCTTAACTGGCCCGGGGTACAGGAAAGTCAGGGCGTGGAGCAGGAGGTTATGGAGCAGGCTCTATTTCCGTTGCTGGATAGTGTGCTGACGGATTTACTGGAGGGCAAGGAGCGTGAAGGCGAAGCCTTAAAGGCAATGATCCTGCAGCGCTGCTCTCAAATGCGTGAGGTGGTCAGCACGGTTCGTGAGCATTTGCCGGAAATATTACAGGCACAGCGTAACCGTCTGAAAGAACGTCTGGAAGAGTTAACAGAATCCCTGGACAATGACCGCTTGGAACAGGAAATGGTGTTTATTGCCCAGAAGGCCGATGTGGACGAAGAACTGGACCGCCTGGAAACCCATTTAACGGAAATAGAACGTGTTCTGGAAAGTGATGAGCTAATGGGCCGACGACTGGATTTTCTGATGCAGGAACTCAACCGCGAAGCCAACACCCTGGGCTCCAAGTCCATCTCCAATATCACCACCCAGGCATCAGTTGATATGAAAGTACTGACGGAACAGATGCGTGAGCAGATCCAGAATATTGAATAAGTTAAAAATTGTGGCTCTTCTCCGCTCTGATGAGTGAAGAAAGATGCTAATACTCACAAAACCTGTTGAAATATAAAGCTTCTGACAGTTTTATAAGCAATAGGTAATATGAGTATCAACATCTCACCCAC
>JBHNNM010000628.1:0-1393 GCA_048563625.1 Gammaproteobacteria bacterium
CACTCGCTATGATAAGCTGGAAAGAAACTATGCCAGTACATTAGCGTTAGGCTGTTGTATGGTGTGGCTTCCTATGTGGAATGGTTAAATTTTGTACACAAAAGATCAACAGCCCCTAGTATAGTGATCCCATTTTGAGCTAATTTATTGACAAGCTGCCCTCTCAGTCGCTCCATATCTACGGCTTCTTCAGGCTTGTAAGGGCATACAAAAAAAGGCACCTCATTACCTAGTCCCTGCTTTTTTAAAAAACGCTCACTCCCGATGAGTGTTAACAGATGCTGATAACGTTCCTTGACTGGTGCTCTGCTTAGGTCAATGTTCATGTTGTGCATCCCTGTTTTGTTGTTTCCATAATCGGAAACAGGTACAAATCCTGATTTGCACGACTACAAATTACATCAATTAATCGAGGGCTCAATGTTGCCGGGATTATGGTATTACGTGAACTCAATATTTCAGCCTCTCGCAACATCCTGAATAACACCTGTCGAAGCTTGTTTCTTGTTGAAGTGGCAATTTTTTCCAACTCCTCATGCCATTCCATTTTTGCATTAAAAAACGCATCAAAATCTTCGTAACCCAGGTCATATCTAAGCGTAAGAAAACGTTCTCTGATTACCTCAAGTGAAAACTCGTAGATAAAACGGTAACTGCGACAAATCGCTATCCAAAGTAGATATGCCTGTTCCTGATGATTACCTTCGACAAGAAGTATACCAGTTCTTCTTTATTCAGGCGCTGAAGCCGTGAACAAATTTCCTGACATATTCTCCTGGCACTACTTGTTGTTCTTGCCTGGAGAAGATTTCCTACAATCAGGTCGTTACGCACTGCATTTCAGTCGCCTTTTTCCAAATACAGCTCTGCCAGCCTCACAGACTCTTGATGAAAAAGTGCCCCTCCAACAAATGCCAAACTGTATTTTTCAGTATTCATTCAGCTTCATTTCTGTTTTTCTGATCAGTACCATCTGCATTCACCCCGTCTTTCTTTGTTTTCCACAAGCCCATCCATAGGTGGGTATGTGGTGCTTGTCTAACCATTTGCAAACCTGACTCAGTAGTATTTTCATGTCTCAAATATTACTAGCCTGCAGGCTTATATTTTATACACTCGTCAGTGTATTGACACATTAGTATATGGTTATTTGCAGGAATAACAGCATTGAAAAACCCTTCATTTGTGATCTTATATAGTTGATTTTAAAGACTAATATGAAATTAAAGAAGAAACAATAACATAATTTGAACACAAATAGAATCAGTCCCCTTTGATGTGGCTATACTATTCCGGACACACAACTTAAAATACTTTTAAAAAGAGAGTGTGTTCAAAATGACAGATAAAACAAGACAAGCAAAGAGCTATACCCCGGAATTCAGAGAATCGT
>JBHNNM010000629.1:0-1390 GCA_048563625.1 Gammaproteobacteria bacterium
GTTAAGTGTTAAGTGTTAAGTGTTAAGTGTTAAGTGTTAAGTGTTAAGTGTTAAGAAAGAGCTTAGGGCTTTTTTAGGGAGTGGGTAAATATTATCATTCTGGCAGTACTTGACTATTTTACTTGGTAATTATATATTAGTGGCCTGATTTAACTTTGGCTTTGCTGACTTTTGCGAACGGATTTTAGCAGAGCCGGGTTAAATATATTGGGTTAGTTTGACCGATAAAAGTGAATTATCTGTAAAAAGTACCTTTCCTCCTCAAGTTCCGACAGGTTCTTACTCCAGTTTATGGACGGATAATTCACTTTCTTTTACGGGTTCTGTTTTTATTATTTCATTAATTGGTAATAAATAGTTCGTACTCACACAACATGTTAAAATACAGCTTCTGACTGCTTATTTAAGGATTTTTATTTATGCCCTCTTATTTCGTTTACAAAATTTCACCCACTGTTACTAACCTGGTTAAGCCCATGGAAATGCTGGATGAATTTGAGACTTATAAGGAAGCTCGCAATTACGCCAGGGAGCAGCGTATGAACCCTGACAATGATCCACAGGATACCTTCAAGGTTATTTTTGCAGACAATCCTCTGGATGCTGAAGAAAAGCTCGGTGAACACAGAGAACAGCCTATTCTCAAGGAATGGGAAAAGTAATGGATGAGGAGCAGTACCGGTCAGCGTATCGGGAAATGAACCCGACCCGCTGTTACTTTGAAAAACTGCTGTTACTGCGTTATGGTCAGTGTGAACAGGCTGAAAAGTTATTACTCGCAGAACGGGAAGCCTTCGCCTGTAAAGATGCCGTGGCCCAGCAGCAGTGCAGAAGATTACTGGACAACCTTCGTGCCAATGCCCGCTTTGCCCTGCAGATCACTCAGGCCAATAGCCCTCTACCCCATGCTAAGGAAATTAAAGTACAGGTGGGTGGAATTTATGGCCTGCAGCAGTTACTGGCCGATAAGAATCTGGCCGATACCACCATTTTAAGTGATGAGGATGCCCGCTTTGGTGAGCAGACTCAGGAGCGTGCCCCTATTGAGAATGTACACGGCACGATTAATGAAACGGTGGCTAAATACCAGAGTCTGGACAAAATTCCTTATAATGAAGTAGTTAAATCCATTATCAATTTTAAACTGCCTGAACGAAAGCGCCGTTCAAAGCGTAAGCGTGGCTCTTCTCCGCTCTGATGAGTGAAGAAAGATGCTAATACTCACAAAACCTGTTGAAATATAAAGCTTCTGACAGTTTTATAAGCAACAGGTAATATGAGTATCAACATCTCACCCACTATTTTGGGACTGGGTGGCCAGAGAGTCAATGAAATAACACTAAATAAGCACCATAAGACGATACATATTCTTTGCAAAAGGGATAAACGC
>JBHNNM010000630.1:0-1389 GCA_048563625.1 Gammaproteobacteria bacterium
CACTCGCTATGATAAGCTGGAAAGAAACTATGCCAGTACATTAGCGTTAGGCTGTTGTATGGTGTGGCTTCCTATGTGGAATGGTTAAATTTTGTACACAAAAGATCAACAGCCCCTAACTGATGGGAAATCAGTCTGGGCTGAAAAAAATTTAGCTCAGGTTTAATCTGTCAGACACCTTCAAAACGGGAGGACTGTCAGATCAGGTTGGAACTACTACAGATGAATAATATTCAGCACTGTTAATATCCATTAAATGGATATCCTGTTCCGATGCAAACAGTAATGATCGGTCGTCAGCCGTCAGTTTTATTCGTGTTACGGGTTTGCTGAGATTAATAATTTCATGGCCTGAAAAACTGTCAGCCTGCCATTGTCTTATTATCCCCCGTTGATCTGCAAAGTAAAAACTATCTGTTTTCAGGCTGTTGCAAAGGCTATTAATTCGACAAGCAGAGATTTTTTCATCCCTGTCCTGCTAGGCATTTTTAAGAGCCAGTCTTGGTAGCTTCTGATACAGGGATGTCCAGTCATTATAGGCTTTTTTATCCTGCTCATAGCCCGGAATAGTTCTGGCCTGTTCCAGTTCCCTGCTGGCCTGTATAAAGTTTTTCTGATGCTGTTTAGCAGCGGCTAACTTAATTAATTGCAGATACTGTGCCTGAAATTTATCGACTTCATGAGCGGATTGCGGAACAGAGAAAAGCAGCCTGGCCTGGTATCGATAAGGATTATTAACTTCAAGTATTGCCAGTCCCTTACGGCTCGTAACCAGTACAAACTGCTCAGAGTGATCCAGGGACAGACCCAGCACTGGTCCATCAAAATGATGCAGAGTTAAAGATTTTCCGCTATTCAAATCCCAGTAACGCACTACCCCGTCACTGCCACCAGATACAGCATAAAAATGTTTTCTGGAAGCTGCAACGCAGTCGACTAAACCCTTATGGCCCTTTAAAACTCTCTGTGACTGAAGTTTAAGTTTTTTGAACTCATCCTGCTCGAGGAACCATACGATTAAAACACTATCTTTTCCGGCTGAAAGCAGCATCGTATCATTGATCCAGAGCGCACAGGAAACTTCATGTTCATGTCCACGCAGGATCAATTCGGTACGGCCATTACTGGTATCCCAGATTCTCAGTACTTTATCTGCACCTGAAGAAAGCAGTTTTTTTTCCACAGGGAGAGAAACTGACATCATTAATTACACCGTCATGCCCTTCAGCATAAAAGGCCTGTATCGGGCTGGCTTTATTAATATCCCATCATAGGTATGATCTTTAGGAATTGAAATGAAGCCAATTTGATGATCAAATAGTTGTTATTCAGGCAATTATTCATCAACAAAAAGGCTTCAAATGAGAAGTACCACATTATCAAAAAAAC
>JBHNNM010000631.1:0-1384 GCA_048563625.1 Gammaproteobacteria bacterium
CATAGAAACATTAACTGATGGGAAATCAGTCTGGGCTGAAAAAAATTTAGCTCAGGTTTAATCTGACAGACACCTTCAAAACGGGAGGACTGTCAGATCAGGTCGGAACTACTACATTTAAGGTAAAACAATAGCGGTATCATCAAACCAGTAATGGTTTGCATCCCTATGACAGGCTTCGCAATTAAATTTTCCTGTCACCTCTTGTGAACGCCAGATTTCACCGTCAATATTTGAGTGTTTATTTTTCCAGTAAGGCGTTTGAGTAATTCTTGTGGGCGTGTCATCAGGATGGATACTGTTTTGAATATTCCAGAATGCTTCAATGTTAAAAGTTTTACCGGCATACCTGTCGGCATAGTTTTTTAATAGCACTATTGTTTTACTATCCAGTGACAGATCTTCAGAAAAATGATCAACCTGCTGACGGAATAATTTAGCCCAGGAGGGTTGAGGTAACAGGGAAGGGTAATACGCCAAATGGCAACTTCCGCATTCTTCCTGCCATAATTCATCTTTAGGCAGTTTTTCCAGTGTATAAACAGGTTTAAATGACTCTTTTTTTATCCAGGCTGAATCTTTCAGCCAGTAGATAGAAAATAAAACAATTAATGTAAGCAGAAGAAATGCTGTTTTGGTTCGATTATTCACAGGAGAAAAAGGCTGGTTGTCAGGGATATTTTTGTTGCCGGTCAACATGGAGATAATCAGATTTTCCCGATGTAAAAAAGATTTAATTAAAACTCCGGCAATATGCACGATAACAAGATACATTAATATATTAGCCAGGGTCATATGCAGTTCATGAAACCAATGTCCTGTCGTAAAATTAAAAAGACCCTTTAAGGGGCCATGTTGTTCTTCTAAGCCGAATCTAATCAGTCCAGTAATGGAAATAATAAGACCAAGTAACACAATAATATAAATTGCCCAGCTTCCAGCAGGATTATGTCTAATATAATATTGTGGTTTTGCGGTTAATAAATGTTTTAAATAAGTAAGGGTATGGGAAGGAGAGTATAGAAAGCTTTTTAAGCGTGCATAATATTCACCTTTAATACTCCAGTAAATTCTGAATATTAATAAAGCTAAAAACAGGTAGCCTGCAAATACATGATAATAAAGAAATCGGTCACTCTGGGTCAGCCAGGCAACCAGAAAAGCGGTTGCCAGTGACCAGTGAAAGAGTCTGACGGGAAGTTCCCAGACTTTTATTTTCATAATAGTTTATCCACAAATTATTATGAGGTTTTTATTTCGCTGTTTTTTTGAGGGTGTAAAAATAACTGTGTAAACGCTCATTGCGGTGGTTTAAGTCAGCAGTGGTTAAATGAACAAACCTGAAATACCACCTTCATAGTGAACAGCCTACCTTCCAAAGTCA
>JBHNNM010000632.1:0-1374 GCA_048563625.1 Gammaproteobacteria bacterium
AGAACAGATTCTGACTAATAATGATATCCAGATAAGTCTACATCCAGCTACAAGAATGGTAATAATCATAGCAAAGATCTGTAAACATGGGTATGTACATTACTATAAATTCTAATGGAACGAATCTAGTAATTAAAAAGTAGTCCAACAAAATACCGGTTACCATGATGCATGTCCCTACCAATAATCATTACATGCATGTTGAGCACAGAATCAGAAAATTCATGCTTCAAACTATTCAAAATGTGCAACACACTATGAACAAATTATACACATCAACAAAACTGAAAAGTTTTCCCAACATTTGACTGGACTGTAATATATATATGTAGCCCATGCAAAGTATGGTAACCTTTGCTTTGAGCTAGCCAAACTCTTTCACAACCTGTGCATTAAATAGCACAATGTAAGCAAATTCTCAAATTAATCACTTTCGACAGGCAAACAGAAAAGAATCACTTCAGCAATTTCCTAGCAGACAAACAAAGCAATTCACAAATTTACTGCACGATATAAAGGCAGAGTGTTTACAACAGTTTATTTTCTGAAGGTATGGGGTGCCCCACCACCATAGGGGTCTCTGTAGAACTCTTGCCTATCAGGCCCCATCGTCTACAACTTCTTCCATCTGCACTCTGCCAGTCAGCTTCCTTTGAAACAAGCCTAAAGCCACATCTTTTCGTAAAGCCATTCCATCATTTCCTTTGAAGCCATGTAGTTGACCTGTCCAGCAATGTGGAGGGTGGGGTGGGTGGCAGTGGAAAGAGAGGGAGTGCACATGTGTATCTGAAGGAAGGGGGAAGTTTCACTGTTGTGTTTGCAAGTTTGACTGCCACATGTAAAGCCTTTATTCACATGATTAGGGAGCGTGGATGATGTAGGTTGGGTATGTGTGAGATACTAACACTACATAAACTTGTGTGACTTCATATCTTTGTCACTGGTTGACTGGGCGTAAAACAGCAATTTACTTACTTACTCATATTTTTGTGTACATATGTGTGTAGGCCAGTGTGTGGGTGATGCTTCTTTTTAAAAACTCATTATTACCGGCCCCCGTAGCGCAGTGGTTAGCGCGTCGGACTGTGGGTCGGAAGGTCTGGGGTTCGAATCCCATCAGAGTCATGTGGGATTTTTCGGCCCTGGCCGGCTCCTACCCAGAGCTGGGAGTGCTATGGGCCCAGTGGGAAGGCTGGAACCACACAGCCGAGCTTCATCCACTTAACGGATGCGTCTTTGAGGGTGTTGCTCTGATTACTTGACCAACACTGCAGGTGCCGCAGTTCCCGGGCCTGGTTAACACCGGGATAATTATGACAGTGAGCGTGGTCTGCGGCCCTGTCAAGTAGTCTCAAACCGAAATGGACCTCCATA
>JBHNNM010000633.1:0-1372 GCA_048563625.1 Gammaproteobacteria bacterium
CATAAGCGCCAACTTAAGCCATCAACCCATTGATTAAACACGGCTCACACTCAATTCTCTGCATTGCTGAATCAGCCCCAAAATCGGATCAGGCAAGCTCTGCAACGAACGTTTTCTCGGACGTTCGCTAACGCTTTTCAAATAATCGTGCTGAAAACATTCTTGCTTTGGAAAACAGGCGTTCAATCCTGATTTAATGTCTTCTGCAATCGTTTTATACAAACGCCACGGCGTCAGTTCGCGCGGCCCATCCATTTTCGTCAGAGCCTGGGGAAAACGACGCTGCGCGATTTTTTCCGTGATCGCTGCATAAAGGAGTTTGCCATGTAAATAGAGTTCGGCCAATTGACTGTCTTTACGGGCACGTAATTGATCGATCGCCAATACGCTTTTCAATCGCTTAATCACCAGTTCCACCTGCCAGCGTATACGATAGAGCGCGGCTACGGTTTCGGTACTGAGCAACTCGACCGGCACGGACGTTAAAATCAAGACCCATTCACTGAGATAGAGCGTTTTTTCCCGCGCTGTACGTCCTTTTTTTTCGCTCTGAGTTTCGCTTTACGGCGTGCTTGCGCCGCCTTTTCCGCAGGTAACGGAATCGCATGCACCGTGCAGGCGATGCGTTTATTACCATGGCATAAATAAACCGGGACAGCACCCGCTTGTTTCCCGAGACGTTGCAAACGCGTTTCCCAGTCAATTTTTATCATGTTGCCTTGACCGTCATCTTCGTATAAATTCATGCCGTGCGCATTATAACGCAGCACAATATCGCCACCCCGGTCAATGAAAGGCACCAACGATCTGGGTTGATTGTAGCCCCGATCGATTAACACGACATCGCCCGATTCCAACACATAATGGTCAAGGCTTTCGCCAATCTTGTCCGTGCTGACTTCAACCTGGCGTAATGTCAGTGAAATAAAATCTATGGCGATATGCAACCGATATGTGGTTTCTGTCGCACCGGGTTCCTGCACGGTTGAGCCATCAATGACAATGAAGCTTAACGAACCCTTGTCAATCACGTTTTGTAGCCCGAATATGCCCGATAATAAGGATTTCACCCAGGGAACACAGGCCGCCAGTCTTTTTTTACCGCCGTATCACTCAGGTAGCCCTGTAAGTGAGCCACCTCGCCGGCGCAACTGCGCAAGGAGAAATCCAGTCCGCAGTAGAGCATCACCAACTGTAACAGCTGTAAGGGTGAACGGATCTTGCGCGCCCGCGCGAAGGCTTCAAATTCATAGGCTTGTTGGTGATAATCCGCCGGAAGTTCTTGCAAAAATTGTTCAAAACGAGTATCTATGGGATGTGGCTGCTTTTTCATAGGGTTTTCACTTTTGTGGGTAAAAATACTCTATGTGGT
>JBHNNM010000634.1:0-1370 GCA_048563625.1 Gammaproteobacteria bacterium
AGGTCGGAACTACTACACAAAGCTTAAGTTCCATTTATATGGACACCATTTTGGAACAGTTATTTAGTCCGTTTTTTGTCGCCCGAAACCTCTGCCAAAGAAGCAATATTTGGGGTGTTAATGGTTGTGTATGCTCAGTCTGTCAGCCGGATCTGCGATCTTCGCATGGATCAGTTGGGAAGAAATAAAGATGGCTTGCGTACTATTCGTTTTTATCGGATAGATGTGGAAATTGATAAGTTCATTGAACCTGTCATTGATCGCTGGCTGGAAGAGAGAAAATCTTTAACAGTAATGGAATCAGCGCATGATAATAAATATTTATTTCCAGGCAGACGACCCGGCGACCATATTTCAACGTCTTCAGTAAAATATTATTATAGTCAATGGGGCGTTACCGCCGATCAACTTCTGGCGTCTTCTCTTTTTCAGATGTACTGTAATGGTATTCGACACCCTAATGTGCCTCATGATGCTTTTGGGGTATCTAAGGCCATGACGGGTAAATATATTGGTATTTTTGATGCACATTATCATGATGCCATAAGTTATTTTCAGGACAAAGAAAAAAGGTGTCTAATGCCTGAATCTGATGAACAATGGTGGTTATATTTGTTGGAATGTGCGGGCGGTTTGACGTATATTGGAACGGCGGCTGATGTTCAGACTCGCTTTAATAAGCACAAAAAAGGCCAGGGAGCCCGTTTTACTAAAATTAATAAACCGCTATCCATTATTGCTGCCCAACCCTTTCCGGACAGAAGTTCTGCATGTAAAGCGGAATATGCTTTAAAACGAAAAGCATTATTCAAGAAACTGGAGTGGGCGGAAAGTTGGCCCTGGTCAGATCCATAGCCAGTTACCTAATAGGAATTTTAAATGAAAATAGTGATCCCTCCTCTTGAAATTGAAGAAGATGAAGGTTTTGAAAAAGATGCTCTTAACAGAAAGTCATTCGGAGAATCCTTATTAAACCTTCTTGTTCGCTCAAGTGATGAACTGGTTATTTCTCTTGACGGTCAATGGGGTGAAGGGAAATCAACTTTTGTAAAAATGTGGCAAGGATTGTTGTCAGAAAACAAGATCCCAAATATTTATATTGATGCATTTGCCAATGATTACATTGATGATGCTTTTATTTCCGTTGCCAGTGCAATAACAGCGTATGCTGAGAAGAACATTGTTAAGATCAAACAGGATAATTTGGAGAATTTAAAAGAAACAACCAAAAAAGTAGGCGGTAAGCTAATATCCTGGGGAACCAGACTTGGAGTTAAAGCCATAACTATTAGGCGACAATTATCTTGTCCGGTTGAGTGATGAATTAAGATAAGTACTTTTTCTTGTGGAGAAAGCACTTGTCAGGACAA
>JBHNNM010000635.1:0-1369 GCA_048563625.1 Gammaproteobacteria bacterium
CTGCGCAGTAGTGTACAGCGCTTGTCGGCACTGACTGATATATGATAGGGTAGACGGCTCCGGCCGTAACATGGCCTCGTACATACTTACCCTGGAGCCGAACTGCACGCCACGCATATTACTGCATTGCATGAGTTGGTCTCAAATTCTTAGCCCCCGATTTTTTTAAAGATTTTTTTTACATTTTATTTGTAGGGGAGTGGGGATGGGGAGTTGAGGGGAAGCAGGTTGGAAGCATGGATGAAGAGCCACAAGTCAGAGGTTGCTATAACATAACTTTTATTTGTACACCAACCAACCAGGAAACAGTGTCTGTATTGGAAAAGACACAAGCAAACAAAACATTTAGAACATGAAAGCAAATGTAAAGTATAAACAACAGCAATTATCTAATAACTACAGTAACCATGTAGTTTACCTGTAGGTTACTATAATACATGACAAAATGATTAATAATCAAGCACATAAATCGTGTGCTTGACTTACACTTAAAACCTGTATCTCACAGTGTCGTGGTAAGTATACAAGAGACGGCCAGTCAATTAACTGATAAACTCCCAGTATATAATAGTATAGAATAAAGTAACAATGAAAAATACGGATTACCAAGTTCATTCTTAACTAAACCGGAAGAGTGAGATAATCGTTACAGCAGTTCCACTTAAGCACACAACGAGACGGATAGTGACACGGGTGGCACTTGGGACCATGCCGTGAGCGGGAGGAAGTCAGTCATAAACTGACCGGCTCCAGCCTCGTTACATAGTTCAGGAGCTGTGTGAGAGTCGAGGTGGACGTCCTGGGCTGTCCGTCCTAACGAGCCTTCTGGTTTCCGTGGACGTAAAGATTTATTGCACCGTGCTTCGGCATTGGTCACAACTTGTCCCTAATATGTCAACTGACATCTGAGGACATTAAGCATCAACTCATCATCAGCCTCGTTACTCAAGGCATTACAGCATGTTACTGTTACTGACTAGCAGAGCATATCTGTGAACAACGTCAAGCGTCTTACTGACGCGGGTAGCGCATCTGTTGGTCTGGCTGCGCCTGTCTGCTCGGTTAGTGAACAGAGACAAAGACCTAATTGCCACCACTGACGCGCATCACCGGCCAGTTCGGGTACACGCACAAAGACCCGGAAAGGGTTTACAAGCTAAGCAGAGTGAAAGTCTGCGTGCCCAAGACTCGGCCATACAAAAGCCAGATCAAAACAGAAATAACTTCTCACAGTTTATACAATCACCCCTATGCACTAAACAATATTCAACTAGTAAACTGAACATTCGAGTAAAATGAACGCTCGACAACTATGAAGTCAACATCTTCAAAGTGTTAGCCTCAATATACCACACACATATATATATAT
>JBHNNM010000636.1:0-1367 GCA_048563625.1 Gammaproteobacteria bacterium
TAATAAGCTGAACTTTCCCTTTACGGTTTGAAGCCTTTTTATTAGAAAGGATCCAAAGATAAGTCGCAATATTCGTCCTGAAGAAAATATCAGTTGGCATCGCCACAATCGCTTCAACCAGGTCATTTTCCAATAGCCAGGGACGGATCTCGGATTCACCAGAGCCAGCTCCACCATTAAACAAGGGGGAACCCGATAAAACAATAGCTGCACGACCACCGCCATTTTCAGGTGTTTCCAGTTTACTGGCAAGGTGCATCAGAAAGAGCATAGAGCCGTCATTGATGCGCGGTAAACCAGGGGCAAATCGACCCAATGCACCCAATTTGTGTTCTGCTTCTACCGCATTTTTGTCTTTTTCCCATTTTTTTCCAAAAGGAGGATTAGACAGGCAATAATGAAATCGTTCATTGGCAAATTGATCGTTGGAAAGGGTACTTCCCCATTTTATATTTTTAGAAAGGTCACGCCCTGGATCGGATTCTAAACGCCGGATTAGCATACCTGCAACACAAACAGCATGTGTTTCTGGTTCAAGCTCCTGTCCATGTGGCACCAGTACAGGTGGGATTTTGTAATGATTACTGTACTCACTCACATGATTCATTGCATCGGTCAGAAATCCGCCTGTACCACAAGTCGGGTCATACAGGGTTCTGATCAAACCTGGATTTTCTTCAAACAACTTATCATCCGGATCAAGTATTAATGCGGTTGCCAGGTGTACGATGTCACGGAGGGTCATAAAGTCCTCAGCCCCCTCATTAACTTCTGAACCAAAGCGGCGGATGAGGTGTTCATAGATGTTACTCATCACCCGATCCGGTACTACATCCGGGTGAAGCTCCACTGTAGCAAAGTTATTACAGATTTTATAGAGCAGACCGGCTTTATCTAATCGAATAATAGTATTGGTGAACTCGAATTCTTCAAAAATAACCCGTGCATTATCGGAAAAGTGAGTAATGTAATCTTCAAGATTTTGACGGGTTTTGGTACTGCCAAGCGTCTCAAGTGAATATTCAGAAGTGTTATAGAACGGATATTCAGTGGTTTGACGCAAAATCAGGTCAAGATCAATGTCTGAGTCTTTAAAATTTTTATTCGCTTCCTGTACTGCTTCACGAGTTGTCTCTAATACACACTCCAGACGACGCAGTAAAGTAAAAGGCAAAATAATTTTGCCAAAATCTGTATGCTTGAAATCCCCCCATAGGTCTTCAGCATTTTTCCAGATAAAGTCAGCCTGGGAAGCAGCTGAACCAGTAAATTCCGTCATATTTGACTCCAACCAAGTTTTGCACAAAACAGGAATATTTCAAATATTTTTGAAATTTAGCGATCCAACCTTATATTGCAAATAGCCG
>JBHNNM010000637.1:0-1362 GCA_048563625.1 Gammaproteobacteria bacterium
AAAATGCCTGAAAAAATTTACCATGTAATACTCCCGGCTTTGACGTAAAATTAAGTAACTATTCAGCATATTCATCTTTTGCACCACTCTTGTAGGTAAGAGATGCGTTATTTTCGTACTCAAATGGTCACGTATTGATATACGCTCATATTTTCCGTGCGTAAATGCCTTGAACTGGCACAAAATCTAAACACGCTGAACAGTTACTAATTAAGTATCTGGAACACACCTAATCATAACAATTATGGACAGATGAATGAAATTTAATGGAGCTGGTATTCTAACCAGCCTGTGCTTTCTACTTTTTAGTCACAGCGGCTGGGCAATAGATAACCCATTACTCAGTTATGTGCCTGCTGATACCATTTTTTTTCAGGTAATACGGAGCAGGTCAGTATTTATGATTATCCTGTACCCCCTTTAGATATTACACCAGAGGAGCCTCTTTCCAATATTGAAAAACAGCAGCTCGGTGCAAGCGGTTGGTTTTTTTATGAACTGTACCAGGATCTGCTGCAAACTATAAATGCTTCCAGTACTGATACTTCTATATCGGAGTTTAAAAACCATTATGGCCTGTCTGAACAACTGGCCTTTGTTTTTTATACCCAGGGTATCAGCCCGGTTATCCGGATAAGGCTTGAACAGGAACAGAACTTATTAGCCATTCTGGATAAGGCCTCAAGACTCTCCGGTTTAAACTTCCAGCCAAAACAATATCTGCTGCAGGAATACCGGAGTTATCCCCTGGATGGAGCTATGCAGTTAATTGTTTCAATTTCGGATAGGACAGATAAACGTTCTGATAAAATGGCGACTCTGGCACTGATCCCGGATAATCTTTCCAAACGGGATCTCAGTTTGATTCTGGGGATCACTCAGCCGGTACAATCACTTACTGTTACGGATAAATTAACCAGTATTGCTCAGGATAATCATTATCTACCTGTTTCAGTCAATTTTATTGATTTTGAACAGGTGCTACTGTCTTTTTATGAGCATAAAACAAACTCCATTGGGGCATGGCTCTCAGGCAGGGATAATCATCTGTCAGCCTGGCAGACTCCTGAATGTAAAGAGGATTTGCTGAAGCTGATAAAAGAAGTTCCTCGTCTAACGGCTGGCTTTACCCGTTTGAATAATGCAGTATCCTCTCAGAAAGATAATATAAGCCAGAACAGTGAAATAAATGCCCTGTTGGAAATTAAAAACCGGAATGTAAGTCTTGAGCTGAATCGTTTTAGAGGTTTTATACCGGATTATGTAAAAAAAGGTTCTGAGCAGAATATTCTTGCTTTCGCTGTCGGTGCCAATTTTTCACAATTGGCCCCGATGTTTTTCTATGTATCCGAGTCATTTAAA
>JBHNNM010000638.1:0-1362 GCA_048563625.1 Gammaproteobacteria bacterium
CACACACACACACACACACACACACACACACACACAAATTGTAAACACGTTATACAGTTACGCGCTGCACGGTACAGAGTCCACAGGCACAGGGGAAAAGTCTGTACACGGTTTGCTATAATTATATCCGCCGCAGGTGATGTCATGACACGGTTGAGCCTATGCTCAAGGAATACGAGTGGAGGCTGAAGGGAGTCTGTTTCCCGATCACTGTAATCACAAACGTTAAACGCTAATTGAAAACATGGATTTCCCGTACGGTGGTGATCCTATGTACAGAGTCTCCCTTCTTGACAAAAATGATGCCGTCCCTAGTCCACGTGTCGTCAAGCTTGCCGTCGCGTTTCAGCTGTCTGGCCCTGGCTGCCACCTCGGCTCTCGTCCTGGTCAGGTCCTCGTTGATGTACAGCCTGTGTACGCGGGCAGTAGACCTGGCAGGTAGGGCGGGCCACTGGGAGTCGGGGAAGATCTTGGTGGCGTCGATCTTGTTCAGACCACGCCTGGCCTTCATCATCGCCTCTTTGTACTTGTAGGAGGTAAACTTGACGAGGATAGGCCGGTCTCTGTTTACTCCACCGGCAGTCACTTTTCCCACGCGGTGGCTTCTATCGATGGCGTTGTCTGGGAGAGTGACACCAATAGTCTTGGCGACTGTCTTGACAATGTCGTCTGTGCTCTCCGAGGGAACCTCTGGCACAGGACTGATACGTAAGCAGTTCCTCCTGCTGTACTGCTCCAAAGAGTCGATTTGGTCCTTGAGAAAAAGGATCTCCCTGTCCTTCTCTGCTACCTTGTCCCTCAGCCCTGCTATCTCCTTTCGCAACTGGCTGGAGACCTGAGCAGCCACAGCCTTGGAGATCAACTCGAGCACGTCCGGGTCGCAAAGGGCTGCCTTAAGATCGTCTTTAATGGATCGGCCTATGTCGATCCCAGAAGCCATCTCGGGCGCTGGGTTGTCCAGTACAGTGCTAGACAGGAACTCGGGATCGACAATTGTCAAATCTGAGTCAGTAGCCAAGAAACTGTTATCTTCGGCACTACCGCACTGACGTTTCTCGTATCCGTCATCTGATAGAGGCGATTCTGCAGTGCGTTTCCCCTCTCTCGACATGTGTGCGGGTATGAAGTTATAACGTTTGTAAAACTATGAAGTTAGTGAGCTGTAAGATACAGCATAATGTCTGCAGAACACAGCAAATATAGCAATGCTCAGGATGGAGAAAACGACACACCCCACCTGAAGTCAGAAGATCAAACAGAAACACTGGTCACAAACTTGGCACAGCACAACACAGGGCGACAGCGTACAACACGCTCGGCCGGACAGTCGTAGGTTACTGTCATTGCACGTGGAAACTCAAT
>JBHNNM010000639.1:0-1345 GCA_048563625.1 Gammaproteobacteria bacterium
CCACCGACGAAACATTAGTGTGGAGAGACCCTGGGGGATCTTGAGCCTGTTTACGACCTGTTTACCATTATGGGTGAAATCATCCCGTCAGAGTCGCTGTCACGTGTCACCTACACAGGAATTGATGGCATGCATTCTCAGAAGACAAAGCAGCCCTATATACGGAGTAGCAGAAAGAACAGAGCCAGAAAGAAGAAAAGCACAGTAGAAGAAGACCCACGGAAAAGCCCCGAGAAAATTAAGAAAAATGAGCCCTTAGAAAAGCTGAAATCAACAGAATCACTAAAGAGAGAAAGGCCTTATAACAAACACGAAAAAAGAACTAAGTATATCAAAACAGCCCTGCAAATTGCTAAGAACGGAACCCCTAAAAACAGGAAGGCAAAAGAAGACCGAGCTGAAAAAACTAACAAGTGTACGGATCCTATAACGCCCTAAACAGAACAGAACAGAATCACATCAAACAAGAACTAAGCGAAAAATATCCACAGGAAATAAAAGGGAGGTATCTTGGTGTTTTATGCCCAGACAACCAGAACAGTTATATCAGGGCTCGGAGAGTGAGAGAAGTACTATATAAAGAAGAGCTGAGATGCAGAAAAATACAGGAGAATGGTTGGGTAGACAGAGATCAGCTGCAAGAAGGGAGCTGAAAACAGAGGCATCGTGGGGAGAATTTTTTGAATGAAATATAGGTGAAGGGGCCTGTAGACAGAAACTACACACTAGAAATGAGTGAAAGTGATGGAGCAGCTTAGTTTAAACACCCCCAGCACGAGAAGCCGGCTCCGTGGGGGCATAAAGAAAAGGGAAGAAAGGAAACACTAACAGGAAGGAGCCCTACAAAAGTGCTAATAAGAAGACAGTCACTTAGCTGGAAGAAGACCTCAGCAAAGTCCCTAAAAGAAGTACCCATGACAGAAGGCAGTCACACTAAGTACTAAAAACAGTGAAACCACTAAGAAGAATAGCTGGGTAAACAAAGACCTATGAAAAAGCCATAAAAAGAAGTGTTTTGAAGAGAACCGAGCTATATGGAATGCTAAAAAGAACAGAACCACTAAGACCTGGGTAGAAGAAGACCTACGCAAGTTCCCTAAAACAAGAAGACACTAAAGAGGGAGTCAAAATGTCACGTCTTTGTAAAGCAGGTCTTTTTCTTACGGTGAATCACCGCGGACCCCTCCCCTTGAGGGAACTTCACTCCACCGACGAAACATTAGCGTGGAGAGACCCTGGGGGATCTTGAGCCTGTTTACGACCTGTTTACCATTATGGGTGAAATCATCCCGTCAGAGTCGCTGTCACGTGTCACCTACACAGGAATTGATGGCATGCATTCTCA
>JBHNNM010000640.1:0-1344 GCA_048563625.1 Gammaproteobacteria bacterium
ATTCAACCATTATTGAAATTGAAGGAGAAAGTTACCGAAGAAAAAATAAAGGAAAATAAACAGGCACTCAACCGGCCATCGTAATTGTCGTTAAACCGGACAAGATAGTTGACGCGGGACATCATTCAGTAAATTGGCTTCTGCTTGCAATTCTTTAAGACGTTTATTATCAGCATCTATTCCCAGACCGGTACTGATGTATTGCTGAGCCTTCTGATAATGGTATTTATCCAGTTCAGAACGGGCCAGCAATTCATAGCGATAAACTACATCCTTAATACCCTTTTCGGCTTTTTTATTGCTTGGATCCATATCCAGAACTTTCTGAAAATAATAAATGGCATTATCATTTAAGGGAGTTGTCAGGTGATAACCTTTTAGACACTGCTGACCTTTTGCAAGCAGTTTGTTAATCTGACGATTACGATTAAGCTGTTTTTTACGCAGTGCCTGTTTTTGTTTTTCCAGTTCCTGTTTGACCTGTTTGATTTCCTGATCTTTCTGTTCCAGTAATAACAGGGCTTCATTTTTTGCTATTGAGTTTTCAAGAGAATCCTGGATTGTGTATTCAGTATCAGCAGGCTGATTAACAACAGGTGCTGTCAGCGAAGGTTTAACATCTGTTTGTATCGATGGTGCAGATTGTGTATTTTGAGATTTAAGCGGTTCTTTAAAGAACTGTTCATACAGGTTGTTTTTATTAAGCCATACCACTGCCAGCAGAATCAAAACCAGAATAGTTGGAGTCACAAAAGAACGTTTTTTTTTGCGGCTTTCTATTGGCCACGTATTCAACCACAACATCACTATCAATTAATTTGGTTTCATTACCCTGATTTTTAAATTCCAGATTATCCTTAAAGAAGCGCTCAATATAACGAGTAACCAGTTTGGCATCGGATAAACGATCTTCAGCAGATTTAGCGAGCAGGCTGTCTAATAAGGGCTGCAGCTTATTAAGTTTCTCAGGGAGTTTCGGGATTGGATCCTGAATGCTTTTAGCAATAGTTTCAATTTCCGACTCACCCTGAAAGGGTTTTTCTCCAACCAGCATTTCATACATCATAATACCCAGGCTGTACAGAGATCGGTACGGTAATCAAAGGGTCGTCCCTGTATCAGTTCTGGAGATGCATAACTGGGGCTGGCATAAACTTCGCCATTGGAATGAATGGCCTGTTTGGGTTTACTCTGATAGGAAATACCAAAATCCGTCAGTACGTGACAGCCGTTTTTACGAAATATAACATTAGCGGGTTTAATATCCCCATGAATAATACCCTGTTTATGGACAGTATGTAATGCAGCAGAAATTTTGGTTAGAATATCCAGAGCATGACTGAC
>JBHNNM010000641.1:0-1341 GCA_048563625.1 Gammaproteobacteria bacterium
CGCAATCGCTGTCTAAGAATTGTTCTACTTTCCCTGCATTCTAGGTCAAACCAAGTTTTTCTTTTTTCACTCCCAATAAATATTGTTTTCTTCATACAGTCGCCAGCATATTCAAAACATTCATTAAATTTGGAAAGAGCTTGGTTGATATCACAATCTGTCAGTGACTCAGCTTCATCCAATAGGGCCTGTACGTGATTAGTTTGCATCATATTGGCAAAATTGACACTTTTTTCTTCATCCCATTTGTATTTCACTACTGAAAAAGCTTTAGGTACTGTTCCTTTTACAGTAACATAATTATTAACAGTGGCAATTGACATTTCTACTGCTAAATGTTTTGATTCTACCATAGGAATAACATTAAAACGCCTGCACTTTGAAAGCATGCTTGCTGATATAATAAAATAATCGACCAAACTACATCCTGTTTGTGAAATATACGTGAAATCTCCTGAAAAATTCAAGGATTGCAGTCCATTCAAAATCGATAGCCCAAATTCTTCACAAATGCCAATCAAATAACGACCAAACGAGTTTACAGTGTTGTCTTTGGATGTTCTTCTGGTGTCATTATCAACTGGCGTTCTACTTTCCGAATGGTTGTCAGAGTTCATTTCGTAAATGTCATCGATTGGATCAACATCTCTAGCATTCATAGATGCAGTTCGTGCGTTAAGATCACCACAAATAATAAATGGGATGTCGCCACACACCCTTATCAAGTCTAGCAGACAGTCTTCTAATAAAGAGACTCCATTGTAAATGTCAGTTTCTTCATAATACGGCGACTTCTCAGGTGGCAAATAAGCCCCAACTAGCAAACAGTCTGTTGGAGTTCCAAGTAGTCTATGTGACAGCCGCAGTGATATAATGTTGTCAGTTTCAACATCTATTCGCTCAACATACTCACATAACTCTTTTCTAACTAACAGGACAACGCCTCCAGAAAGGCGACCATGTATACTGTCAGAAACTTTCACACCAGGCGAAACAAAGGGCTTGTGAGATGGGAACATCGAGTCCGGAACTGTCTCAGTAAATGTTTCTACCAGAAGAACAAAATCATACTTGAGCACAAAAGACGCTAGATCTAGTTCGTTGCAGACACTCCATAAACCTTCGATATTGAAAGTAACGAATGATATAGCTTCATCAGCGTTTATCGTCTCTTGTGAACATGCAGCGTTAACATGATTACTGCTACCATTAAAAGAAAAAGGTGTTTCTACCTGTAGCCTAGCGTCTAGTTCTCTAGAGCTTCGGCCTGACCATTATTTTCTGCAGAGAGAGAGAGAGAGAGAGAGAGAGAGAGAGAGAGAGAGAGAGAGAGAGAGAGAG
>JBHNNM010000642.1:0-1335 GCA_048563625.1 Gammaproteobacteria bacterium
AGTATTCTTTGAAGTCGGGCTATCTGATCTGAAGTGATACCTGCCAGTAGGGAATTGCAGTAATCAATCCGAGATAGAACTCGAGAACAAACAAGAGTTGCGGTCGCGCTTGTAGTCAGGAATGGACGGATGGCACTGATTCTACGCAGTTCAAGGTAGGCAGAACGACAGACAGAGCTAATGTGATGAGACATGGTGAGGCTAGAGTCTAAGACAACTCCCAGACTTTTAACCTTGGGCTGAAAAGGAATCGGACTACCACCAATGTTGAGATGCTCACTGTAGCAGACACCTGTTCTGGAGCGAGTACCGACAACCAGTGCCTCAGTTTTGTCATCGTTAAGTTTGAGTTTGTTGGAATCCATCCAAGCCTTGACATGTTCGACACACGTCTCTGTCTGTTTGATAAGGGTACCAAAATCAACGGGAAGGGCAGAACTGAAAAGCTGTGTATCGTCCGAAAACTTGTGGAGGTCAGAACCGGACTGGCGGACGATGCGTGAAACGGGCTGTGTATAGAGAACAAAGAGCAATGGTCCCAACACTGATCCCTGAGGGACCCCAAAGTCCAGGCGTTGTGGGGTGGATGAGATGCTGTTTACAACAACGACCTGAAATCTGTCCAGGATGTATGAACGAAGCCACTGAAGGGCTGAACCTGAGATTCCAAAAGTCGTATGCAGTCTCTCTAGAAGAATGTTATGGTCAATTGTGTCGAAGGCAGCAGATAAGTCCAACAGGGAGAGAATGGAGACACGTCCCTGATCAGTGCTCTCAAGCAGGCAGTTAGTGATGTGAAGAAGTGCAGTTTCAGTACTGTGATTCTGGCGGTAGGCAGACTGATTCCTCTCAAGGAGGTCGTTCCTCGAGACATGATCAGTTAACTGTAAGAGCACAACTCTTTCCAGAAGCTTTGACAGAAACGAAAGATTGGACACTGGTCTGTAGTTCTTTAACATATTCTGGTCAAGACTGGGCTTCTTCAAAAGAGGTCTTACCAATGCCTGCTTGAAGCACTGGGGGACGGAGCCTGACAGCAGGGAGTAGTTTACAATTTTGGTGATGACGGGAACGAGGTTCTCATAGCATGTTTTGAGCAATGCAGTAGGTATGGGATCAAGGGCACAACATTTTGGTGGTGCATCATTGATGAGTTTTCTTATCAAATCCTCAGAAACAGGTGCGAAAGTACACAACCCGGTGCCCGCAAATGGTTCAAAAGATGCTGGAACAGGACATGAGTCCAGCACTCGGCGAATGTTTGCAATCTTTTCATGCATGAAATCGGAGAACGTGTTGGGTAGGTCCCAGAGAGGAATGTTGGTGGGCAGCTTC
>JBHNNM010000644.1:0-1327 GCA_048563625.1 Gammaproteobacteria bacterium
GGGGTGAACTTTCGCTCACCGAGACAGCGGGTCGTCAACGGAGTGTGTCTACTAGATAAAGCTAATTAGTGGCGTAATTAACGACGCGATTGAAGAAGTGGATACCCAGGGACGTAGATCTCGGTGCAAGGAATCGGCCGATATGTTTTTTGATCAGTTCTGATCACTGGATCGGCAAATAGCAGCGCTGAAAGATAATGTAAACAAAAGGTGTGCGACCATTGGCACGTTGCCTGTGTGACTGAAGACATTTATAAAAAAGAGACCCGTCAAATATCGGCACGTTGCCTGTAAAGGCCTAGACTCGACTGTCGAGCGAAGTTATGAGTGAAGCCGTTAGTCCGTATTTTAGTAAGTGTGGAACAAAGAGAAATTACCCATCAACATCTGACGAAAGTGACAATAGTATCTGTTCAGAAGCCAGTGCCAGCAGTAGACAAGAAAGAAAACGTTTGAACGCTGTAGTCAGTGAGGACGACACAGGCATGGCAGTACAAGCCGCACTGGATAAAATCAGCCAGCGCCTGGACACCCTAGCCACCAGAACAGACGTTGATCAGATAAAAGTGGAGGTAAAAAATCTGACCCAAACCTTCATTGAGAAGTTAGAAAAGTTAGAAGGTCGATTGTTTGACATTGAAACAAAAACGGACAAAACTGAAGCTGAAGTGAAAGCTGAAAAGAAGAAAACCGAAATCCTCACGGACACTGTGAAGCAGCAGGAGCGGAGACTGAGGCAGCTGGAAAGGGAGCAAAACGACCTGCAGCAGTATACAAGACGATGGAACCTGCGAGTATACAAGGTGCCCGAAGACAAAGCAGAGTCTGCAGACGACTGTGTATCGAAGGTATGCAGTATATTCAGCGACAAAGTCGGCGTCCCAGTCAACGCTGCTGACATCGAGGTGGCTCACAGGGTGGGACAGCGGAGCAGCACCGGGAGCAGACCCATAATCGTCAGATTCTTCGACCGCAAGAAGAGGGACGAGGTTCTCAGGAACCGACGCAATCTTAAAAGGAAAGTGTTTGTTGTTGGGGAAGATCTGACTTATGCAAACTACCAAGTGTCTAAGAAAGCGATGGAACATTCGGCAACCCTGGCAGTGTGGAGTTCCAACGGGAGAATTCTGGCCAAAGTTAAGAACGGACGGATTGTGAGACTGAACATTCACACGGACTTAGACGAGGTGTTCAAACGAGCAATGTATTCAAATGCGATGAGCGCTGATGAAGACAACTAAGGAAGACATGATCTTGCCCGTGAGGTATTATGTACCGAGTGCTTTCTCTTTGAATTTGTATAGTAATACTATAGAACAGTTTGTTT
>JBHNNM010000645.1:0-1326 GCA_048563625.1 Gammaproteobacteria bacterium
CTATTAAGCAATATGGAATGGAAGTTATCGGTTTTCTGGATGGTTTCAGAGGCCTGGCGGAGAATTGTTATGAACGTCTGGAGGATGACAGTCTGTCAGGCATCCTGACTTTTGGCGGCACAATTCTGGGAACCAGCCGGGATAAACCCCATAAAATGTCCATTGGTGATAAAGTAGTGGATACCATCTCTCAGGCCGAAGACAACTATCAGAAACTGCATCTGGATGCACTGGTCTGTATCGGCGGCGGTGGAACTCAGAAAAATGCTCTGCGCCTGCTGAAAAAAAACCAGTATGAAAATTATTACTCTGCCCAAGACAATAGATAATGATGTCTGGGGCACCGATGCCTGTTTTGGTTATGATACGGCAGTAGAAATTGCCACCGAAGCGATTGACCGTCTACATTCTACGGCTTCCAGTCATCACCGGGTTATGGTGGTAGAGGTTATGGGACATAATACCGGCTGGCTGACAGCGGCCTCTGGACTGGCAGGCGGTGCGGATGTGGTGGTTATTCCGGAAATTCCTTATGATATTAATGTCATAAAAGATGCCTTGATTAAACGTAGCCGCAAAGGTAAGCGTTTTTCTATTGTCGCTGTTGCCGAAGGTGCCAGTCCAAAAGATGAAAGTGAAATTCCTGAGGAGTGTGAAGACAGTGCCGCTATACATCTGACTCATCGACTGGCAGAATTAACAGGCTTGGAGACCCGTCTAACCAGTCTGGGGCATGTAATGCGCGGCGGTAGTCCCTCAGCCGCAGATCGTATTCTGGCCACCAAGCTGGACACTAAAGCAGTGGATCTGATTGCACAGGGACAATCTGGTGTTATGGTGGCTGAGCGGGGCGCTTATGCAGTGCCGGTTCCACTGGAAGAAATTGCCGGTAATCGATGCATTATTCCTGATGATCATCCAATACTGGAAAGTCTGAGAAGTTTGGGGATTTGTCTGGGCGATTAGATTGACTTAAGTGGGCAGGATGCCTGCTATCCCAGGGTTAATTCCCAGCACTAAAAACTATTGTTCCTGAGCTGTTTAGTTATTAAAATATTTCTTTAATGAATGATAATTATTATTCAGCTTTTTTAACTTGTTCTGCTTGGCTAGGATAAAACTGCGATATTTACGGACAACAACATCCTCACGGTTGCCGTTAAGCGCCATGATTTTATCGATTTCCTGCTCCAGTTGCATAATTTCGTGCAGGAGCCGATCGGATAACTGGCTATTACTGTCCATATATTATCTGCACATCTTGTTTCACAATAAATATCTCAATCTCAGTAAGTGTTCCTGCTTAGTCCTTTTTCATTTATTTAG
>JBHNNM010000646.1:0-1325 GCA_048563625.1 Gammaproteobacteria bacterium
TCCTAAACGGGATAAGTCTACTGGACTTTATCAGTTTGGTGTAGAACCTAATTATGGAATTTCATCCTGATGGGTACATCATTGAAACGAAATGATAAAATCCTTAAAGACATACCTATGATTCAGTACTAAATATACTCAGGTAGATTTTTTTAAACGCTTAATGTCAAAACCGGCGGCTTTTCTGTCCACCTCCACAGCCTTATCACCACTTACCCAGTTAATAACCCGGAGTTCATTATTCGCGGCTTTTTCCTGCACGGAATCACAGGCCGTTAAACAGACACCACACTGAGTACAGGTAATTTTTGCCCGCTTAATCCCCCTCACCGGCAGGCGCATAGGACAGGCTTTATCACATTCATTGTCACAGGACTGGCACAGGCTGGCTCTGGACTTATCAAAACCGATCACCAGTGCGCTGGGATTACCCATCCAAGCAAAGCTCTGTAACATCCCAACAGAACAACCGTATTTACAGAACAGATGCCTGGCAAAAAAGAAATCCAGAGTTAACACCAGTGTCATAACCAGTAAAGAAACACTCGGCCCAAAAGTTAGGTCAGCCCTGAGCAAGCCATGAAATAACTCAAACGGCGGTAAAACATAACTTAAAATGGTAAATGCCCAGATAAAGGCAATAAGCAGACACAGCAGCAGTATAAACAACCAGGCACCCGATTTTGAGTCTCTTAGCGGTTTCTCCCAGAGCGTTACCCGTCCCAGATATTTTTCCATTAGACGATTAATCGTTTCAACTACTGAAAAATGGGGACATAACCAGCCGCAATATAAGCGTCCATATTTCCATGAGAGAAAGATAAACGCACTTACAAGAACGACCACAGGTACAATAAAATTAAATACCAGGTGCTTAACCTGGGTGGGTGTATCAAAACATTGATACTGAGAAGGTTCCAGTCCAAAAATCCAGGCATGACCAAAGATAACAAAATGACCGGCGTTCAGGTCAAACCGAAAAATATCCAGCCAGGGCGCCAGTAAAAATAATAAATAGAATGAATAACGGATCAGGGTACGTAGTCGTTCTCTGGGAATGCTCATATACGGCCTATTAAAATAATCAGATGGGTATTTGAGGCGCTGAAAATGATAGCTGCAGTGATCAATGTTACAGAAGTACTGAAAATTGTTTTTTTAAAAAAGGGTGTTCATAATCAGTATCTCAAACAATATCAAACAGTACTACTTAGTGCTTGGCCGGTAATATTTATTACCATAAAATACAATTAGTTATGGTAAAATAAAACCTTGAAGATTTGATTGGCTAATTTTAACATCCTTTGAATGTGTTTTATAAGTGA
>JBHNNM010000647.1:0-1324 GCA_048563625.1 Gammaproteobacteria bacterium
CCATGCCGTATAGGGCCAGTTTTTGCTTTAACTGAATTTCTTTCAATATCAGTTTTTTTACATCGGTTAAAGCTTGCTGCAGTTTCTTGGTGGATGAAATACCGCTCTGGTTTAATTTTCGGGCACGATCCAGGTTTTGCTGACTGATACTGAGATCGAATAAGGTGGCCAGAAATTCTTCCTGCAGCTGCAGCAGTTCGGGGCTCTCCATTTCTGCAATAATGTCATCTTTTCTAATGGGACCGTGTACATAATTAAGTTTAACAATCTGGCCGGACAGGGGACTGGCCAGAGTGCGTATGGTTTTTAGCGGAATAGTCGCCTGAGCCGGAAAAACAGCACTGGGCACTACCTTGACCGGTTCTGCCTGCTGGATTTTAATACCCATGCCCTGTTTTTGTTCATTGGTCAATTTCAGGTTCTGGGCAAAAACGGACTGAGAAATACTGCCCAGCAGCAGAGCACCACCAAGAATAAGGATGGGAATGGAGCCCAAATAGATACGTTTAAATAGTATGAACATTATTGCTGTGCAGAAGTTAGCTGCTGTTGAACCTGAAAAATGGTCTGTTCCAGGTGGATTCTGGCTTTGTCCAGTACCGCCTGCTGTTCATACACATTGCGCTTTTTTTCTGCCAGGCGGGGTGAGAAACTGGGATTAACACCCAGTGGAATAGAAACTTCAAGGATCAGTGAGTTGTTTTCACTGGACTTGTCCTTATCGTTCTGAGCGCCCAGAAATACTTTTGGGTTGTCCCGTTTGCCGGCCTGGGTTTTTTCCATCATGGCACGGGAGATCTGCAGATCCGAAGCCAGCTGAATTATTTTAGGATGCTGATCCAACGGTAAAGGTGAAAGCGGCTGCTCGAGGATGTTTTGGGGCAGGTTTTAAGTCCGGGTCCAGCGCTTGAAGTTGTTCTGAGCAATGGTCAGGGCGCTGCGTTTCTGTACCAGGTTGTTCAGCTGTTTTAAAACGGCTTTATGGGCCAGCAGCTGATCAATCCTGGGACTTTCCCCGGCTTTTACTTTCAGTATAACTTTGTTTAATAAGGACTGGCTTTTCTGCAGGGCTGAACGGGCAGCGTCCACTTCAATTTCAGCGGTTCGGTAATTCCATACCAGTTTGCGCAGCTGCTCAGAGGCTAACCAGCGCAGATAGAGCTGATGGGCACTAAGCTGTTCGCCGTAGCTGCGGGTAATGCTTTTCTGAGCCTGCTTCTGACTACTGAGCCAGAGGGGAAATTCAACCCCCACCTGCCAGTTTTTATAGCCATCATCATCTGTCAGGGTATCATTTTCATGATGAACCACCAGATCCATATCA
>JBHNNM010000648.1:0-1322 GCA_048563625.1 Gammaproteobacteria bacterium
TCAGGGTTGGTCTTGCGCAATATGATCCTTGCTTGCTTTGGAAACACGGAACTGAAACGGATGTGGGAAATCTGGCATATAAGATCTGGCCTGATTCTGGCTGCACACTGTAACCAAAACGCTTTCTGATTGGATCCGGCATTTTTGCTGGGTAGTTATCTCAGCATCTATTTCCATGGCTAAAACTAGCTTTAATGTATGACATGTGGCCCTGTAAAATCTGTTGGACACAGGCACGTAAGGTCCAAGAAAAACACAACCCAAACCAAAACAAAACAAAAAAGTATACAAAATGTAAAGCACTACAACCTCTTAATCTTATGATTACTTATGGCATAAAATACAACAAACAAACAAATAAATCCATTAAAATTAGCAATATTATTGGCATCAAGTGTCAAAAATATATATACAAAGTGTAAGGCACTACAACCTCTTTAGCTTATGGCAAAAAACAACAACAAACAAACAAATAAATCCATTAAAAGTAGCAATATTTTTGGCATCAAATATCAAAAACAATTTGAGCAAAGAAGATTGACAAATAATTTCTTATGGCTTCTGTTACAAAATAGACTTTTTTTTTTCTTTTTCTTTTTTCTTCTTTTTTTAATTCAGTATAACAAATATAACACAATAATACAACATATCAGTGCACCCGTTCCGACAGTGGATAACACACGTATACAAATATACATGCTCATGTTATACATACATAATAGACAAAAAAGATACATCCATACAGACATCCATACAGACAAAGAGTTGGACAAAGTACTTCATAGACAGATATTTGCCTTGCACAAAGCGTGATTGACTGCCTGTCACATATGTGCATATATTCTAAATCTAAAATAAGTACACATGCCCTGAGGTTATCAGTTTTCTGTTTTCAAAATAGGCTTGTAACAGAGCCAGTTCACGATAAAGGTGGGCAGTTCGCCGCTGATCTTTGCATTGTATTCATCTATTTTGTGTTTCAGCATCAGTTGTTGAAGGAAGCAGGAGAGAGTTGGCAAGCACTTGTCGAGTTTGCATTTGTATATAAATTGCTTAGCTTGAAGTATCACTAAGTCAAAGACAGTGTCAGTTTTGATGTCTATTTCTGTTCCAAACAATACAAGATTTTGTGTAAATTTTACATTTAACGCTGTCTCACATTTTTCTTTCAATATTGTTTCCAGCGAAGTCCAAAAACGTCTGGTACAAGCACATTTCCAAAACATATGTTCAATGCTATCTTTTTTGTCATTGCAGAAGCCACACTGAGTGTTAGCAGTGACTCCCATTTTGTTTAATACTATATTAGTAGCTATTATTCT
>JBHNNM010000649.1:0-1319 GCA_048563625.1 Gammaproteobacteria bacterium
CTCTATCTTCTTCATTTTGCGAGCTTTTTCCTTATCCTGAAGGCACAGTGTCGGGCTGGCTCGTTTCCATTTTATACCCAGTTCAGGTAATAACCTCCGGACAGTCGAAGAATGAATACAGATCTGAATTTCCTCATTGACCTGTCGGGTTAATAATTCTGAAGTCCATCTTGAGTTAAACCATCCAAATTCTTTTGGTTGTTTCTGAACCAACTCCAGCAATCGGGTACAAATGGCTTCATTGATACTATAGGGTGTTCTGCCCCGGTTTTCCGGAACCAGGGCTGATTCACCAAATTGTTCAAAGCGTTGTACCCATTTTCTGATGCTTGTCCGGCTGGCACTTAGTAATTGGGAAACCTGTTTTCTGCTGTAACCCTCATTCAGGAGTAAAATGGCTTTAGCCCGTCTTCTGTAGTTACCATCTTTGTTAAATTGTACGACTCTTTTTAACCGTCGGCGTACAGGACGGCTCAGTTCCGTTATAATATTATTCATACTTAAGCTTTGTTTGATCAGGTTTTTTTTGGTTAATTATCTTTGATCGATAAACAAAGCTTAAGTTCCATTTATATGGACACCATTTCGGAACAGTTATTTAGTTTTATGTGCTTATTATCGTTTGGCAAAAGATCCTGAGCACTGGCAGTATATTGCACAAAGCTTACAGCTATCGGTAGAAGGAAAAATAAATGATCCCTATGCCATCACCGCTTATGCGCTTGCATTACAGAAAAGCGGGCAGAAAAAACGTGCTCTTGAATTTTATAAAATGATTCATGACAGCGGTATTTTACCGCTGTCATTTACACAGGCTGTCAGGGTTTATTTACCCGGCTACGAAGTGTTATATAGACTGCCGGAGAAAAATATAAGCCGGGCTGATTTTGCAAAAGATGCTGATAAACTGATTTTTTCACAGGCCAACCGGATTGTATTATGGCATTTGCAGACTGGTACACAACTGAGTGTTCTGCAGGGGCATACAGTAAAAATTACCGCATTACATTATGCTTCGAATCAAGGACTGATTGTTTCTGGTTCACAACAGGGAAATATCCGGGTATGGGATGAAAATTTAAGGAAGCAGGTTAATGTCTGGTTTGCACACCAAAGCTCCATAAATGCATTGCAGGTTTCTCCCTGTGGTAACTTTCTAATTACAGCGGCACAGGAGAAAAAACTTTATCTATGGGATATTCATAGGTATGTCTTTAGGCTCTTCTCCGCTCTGATGAGTGAAGAAAGATGCTAATACTCACAAAACCTGTTGAAATATAAAGCTTCTGACAGTTTTATAAGCAATAGGTAATATGAGT
>JBHNNM010000650.1:0-1317 GCA_048563625.1 Gammaproteobacteria bacterium
CACCGACACAAGACACAAGTTTTTATCTATTCTCCTTCATCTGCACTCATTTCATTTCCCGACATAGCACGCCTGAATGCTTCATCCAGATCTGTGTGAATGTTCACTCTAACAATGCGACCGTTCTTCACCTTGGCAAGAATTTTCCCATTTGAACTCCACACCGACATTGTAGCAGAATGTTCACTCGCCTTTCTGAACACTTGGTAATTGGCATATGTCAAGTCTTCCCCAATGACAATACCTTTGTTCTTGAGGTTGCGTCGGCTGATGATGACGCTGTCTCTCTTCTTACGATCAAAGAATCGCACAAGAATGGGCCTTGCTCTGGTGCTGCTGCGTTGTCCTGTCCTGTGGGCCACCTCGATGTCGCTGGCGGTGATCGGGATGCCAACCTTGTCACTGAAGATCGCACACACCTTCGCTGTGCAATCGGCTGCAGTCTCCTTCTCCTTCTCTGGCACCTTGAACACTCGCAGATTCCACCTCCTTGAGTACTGCTGTAGGTCGTTCAGCTCTCTCTCATTCTGCTTGATTCTCCGATCTTGCTGTTTAATCATGCCTGTAGCAGTTTCGTTCACTTTCTTCAGTGACTTCACTTCTGATTCCAGTTTTTCCGCCTTCACCTCTGTCTCAAACAACCGCCCCTCCAGCTTCTCCAACTTCTCCATAAAAGTCTTGGTCAGGCACTTCACTTCGTCCCTCATCTGCTCGACGTCTACTTTGGTTGCCAAGGTATTCAAGCGTTTGCTGATGTTGTCTAGTGCTGTCTGTACCGCCATGTCAGAGTCCTCTACTACAGTGTTCATGCGCTTCTTTTCCTGCTTCTTATTGTCGTTTTCTGAGCTGATGCTGACGTCACTTTCATCCGAAGTTGATGAGTGGTTTCTCTTTAATCCAGTCCTCGAAAAATAAGAACTAATCACGCTCATCACTCCAGAACAAGCTTCTCAAAAACCATTTGAAACTGGCAACGTGCTGATATTCACAGTTTCTCCTTACAGTAACGCTTCACTCACACTAGCAACGTGCCGATGATCTGCCAACAGTTTGTTTACATTTCTGTAAGCGCTGCCAGTCGCCGATCAAGCCATCAAAACTGGCTAAAAAGCATATCGGCGGATTCCCTGCACGGAGACCTACTTACATGTGTGGTCAGATGGATGATCAGATGCCTAATTAACTAGTAATTAAGCTTTTTGGCGACACACACAGCCAAGACCGTCCGCTGTCCCCGTGAGCGAAAGTTCACCCCCTACTCATCAGTAACTTAGTAAAGACTATTTGTTAGGTTTTGACTGAACCTAAACTACAGTC
>JBHNNM010000651.1:0-1316 GCA_048563625.1 Gammaproteobacteria bacterium
ACTATATGTAGCTATGCAAAAGCCTCTGTGCTTAACCTGGGACACTATGGATTCCGGGGGGGTGCATCACTTCAAATCGAAAATGCACAGTTAAAACTGCATTTTTCAACCTGCATGCTTGTGTTATCGTTTGAGTGAATGAATACTCTACAGCCTACACTGTGTGTTATTTTATTTCATGCCTTTGAAAGTAGTATAATCTTTGAAAAACCGTCATTTTACGGGTAGTGCGGCCGGCCTCGCGCCGTGGACCGATTTCCGAGAGGACACTGTTTCGGGTGGCTCTCTTCAAACTCCTCGTACCATCGCAAATGACGACGTACAAGGCTTAAACTTTACAGCCAATCAGAAGAAAGAACGCTCTTTCGTGCGGTATGTGAACTTTTTTGATGCGGTCTATGAAAACAGCGTAATGGCGGTAAGTACGGTTGTTGTAATTTCTTTCTCAAATATTTTGTTAAAATTGGTCATTTAGGAAAAAAGTTCACCCACAGGCTTATTCTGTGTTCTTTTATCTACAAGAGCATGTATTTCACTAGTGGTTTTGTTGAAAAATACGACGGTAATGGGCTTAAAACGATGACGATGTGGCAAAAAAATCTCTCAAACTCGGCCTGCGCATCGCGTGGGTTCGTCGGACTCCAGATCAAGCGAGATGGAGGAGACTTAAAAATACAAAGCAACTCTCATTTAAGTGCAGTAAAAGCACTAAAACTAAAGCTAAACACACTGACTTGAGGAATATTCGGTTGATTTGTTTATTCCGTCAGGTATTTGGTTAAGTTTATAAAAGTTTGGGGATCGTTCTTGGAACATTCCATCTCCAGCTACTGGTCACTCCTGCCTCAGTAATGGCCGCACCCAGAGTGCTTTTTATCGGACCTGGATTTTGACTACGGGCAGGTCTATTTCTTCAGCCGAGGGGTGTCACATATTTAATCAATGCTATTTTCTTGATTTACATTGGTCTGGACTTTTTAAAGATTCTTCTTTCTTCCCCCTTTGAAATTTATATCAGTGATTTTTTGTTTGTCCAGATTTAATATTTATGGCACTTTCAGTTTCAGGTAGTGAGTTGCTTTGCAGACTTAATTAAGTGTCTCTTCAGTCTTCTTTTTCTTTTTAACTGAAATTTTTGAAAATCTGTTTTTGTTTTTTGTTTTTTTTGGTTGGGTGGGTGCCAGCATTTCTTATGATGTATAATAATAATAATAAATTAATAAAACAAGATTAAAAAGTGTAAACAAGTGGAGTAAAATATCAGTTTTATTTTTAATTTGATTTATTTATAATGTTATTTATATTAACTTTAATAA
>JBHNNM010000652.1:0-1315 GCA_048563625.1 Gammaproteobacteria bacterium
GGGGTGATTTGTTATGGATAACTTTGTGCACTAAGATACATTTATTATACTGAAGATGCCGAGGATGCTCTTTTAAAGGAAACGGACCATACGAAATGTGCCCTCGTCCAGTTAGCACTGGCCAAGCAACACAAATAACTTTGACTGCACGTTTGTGTACAGATAAAAAATTTTTTTATATGTACATCACTGCAGCCATCCCATACATTAGAGACATAAATAATTCTGGACATAATGTGCGGATGAAAAAACCGTATTACAAGCTTCACTGTTACAAAAGTGTCTCAGGTTTGAGAGCAAATACACATTTTCAGCCATAGTGTTAGTAATACTGTTAATAAGAGCTTGCCATTTAAGCTGGTCATCAAGAATAACACCAAGGTGACGATGTTTCGAAACCTGCTCTGTTACCTGTGAATGCAACATCATGAGACGAAGAGGAAGTAGACCACACTGATGCTTTTGACGAGTGGCTACTACTATACTTTTAGTTTTGTCTGGATGAAAAAACGTATTACAAGTTTCACTGTTACAAAATTGTCTCAGGTTTGAGAGCAAATGCACATTTTTAGCCACAGTGTTAGTAATATTGTTAATATGAGCTTGCCATTAAGCTGGTCATCAAGAATAACACCAAGGTGACGATGTTTTGAAACCTGATCTATTACCTGTGAAAGCAACATGAGACGAAGAGGAAGTAGACCACACTGATGCTTTTGACGCGTGGTTAACACCATACTTTTAGTTTTCTCTGGATTGAGAGAGAGAGAGAGAGAGAGAGAGAGAGAGAGAGAGAGAGAGAGAGAGAGAGAGAGAGAGAGAGAGAGAGAGACGCAAGACGCAAGACGCAAAAGTTTATTTGATTGGCCTGTGGCCTTCACAAAGGTTATACTAATAGTTGCAAACTGTACTTTAGCAAAGTGTTCAGAGGAACATAAGAAATAGCAATCACACGTATATCCAGAATCTTTACAGTATGTAGATGAATATACATAAACATGAAGTGCACAAACGTAACTATACAGTCGCGTCATCATTCACGTAATAGCAGTTCTCTTCGTTTAAAGGCTAAGTATAGGAATATGGCAAAGTTCTTAATAATGACCTTATTTTCAGTTGATAGTAACAAAACAAGTCTAAATGAACTTGGCTGGCTGTAAAATTTATCAGGTATAAGTCTTTGACGTAAATCTTTCAGAGCAGAACAACACAACGTGAAATGCACTTCATTTTCGACAGCAGCTCTACACAAAGGACATATGGTGTCTGTGTAGGCATGCGTTTTGTATCGTAAAGAATGAACAACTATAGGACT
>JBHNNM010000653.1:0-1314 GCA_048563625.1 Gammaproteobacteria bacterium
TACCACAATGGTATTGCCTGGCATGCTGACAGATGCACCGGTTATGGAAGTACATCTCTATTAAGAAGGCTTTGGCATGCACTTCCAGTTTTTCACCCACCAGATGGTGAGGTACTGAATACAGATGCCCGTCAAACTGAATATGGTAATCCACATTAACTTTGACGGTTTTGATTTCAGTAAACTCAAATGCCTGTTTGGGCAGTGGCAGCAGCAGTGCCGGTTTATCCAGTGACTCAAACCACTGTTGCCGGTGCCTTTAAGCTGCTTAAAAGGTTTGTTGTTGACCTCTTCAAGCAGGCCGTGGATATGCTGATTGAGCTCTGTCAGTGAGAAGAACGTATGATGACGTAAACGAGCCAGGATCCAGCGTTCTATAATTTGTACACCGACTTCAGCTTTGGCTTTATCCTGAGGCTTTCGGGGTCTGGCGGGCACGATGGCTGTACCATAATGAGCCGCCATCTGCTGGTAAGACATATTAATGTCCGGATCGTACCGACAGGCCCGGGGGGTACTGCTTTTAAGATTATCAGGAATTAACAGTACGGGAATCCCTTTTATAAATTCAAAGGTTCTTACATGACTGCCGATCCAGTCCGACAGGCGTTGGCTCCAGGTGGCTTCTGCATAGGTGTAATTGGAAGCACCCAGTACGGCAACAAAAATCTGGGCAAACTGAATTTCACCGGTGTCCTGCTGAACAACAGGAACGGTTTGACCGGCATAATCAACAAAGAGTTTTTCCCCGGCCTTATGGTGCTGACGCATGGAGTGTTTCTGTTTCTTTTGCCATTGCTGATACAGCATGCAGTACTGTGGATAGCTGTAACAGCGGTTCGGGTATTGTTGTGTGTATTCTTCCCAAAGCAGGAGCATGGTCATTCCTTTGCGTTTGAGTTCCCGATAGACCTCTGCCCAGTCAGGGAGCTGGAATGCGCTGGAAACCCGGGTATCGGCTCCGGGGTAAAACCGGCTGGCCAGTTGTTGATCCTCCAGTTGTTCAATGGCAGGCCAGTCCAGATTGAGAGCCTCTGCTTTACTGCAGATTTTTTGTACGGCACCCAGGCTTAATCTCAGGTTGGTTTTGATCTGTCTCAGGCTGAGTTTGGCTTGCAGTCTGAGCCTTAATATTGTTCGTAATTGTCGCATTGATAGTCTCTTTGTTGGCATAACCATTCCCCTATAAAAATCAGGAAGGTGTTAGCAGTTATTGAATATCAATGTGTGGGAAAGGATTCTGATCCATCGTGAACACTGATTCTGGAAAAACAGTAAAAGTGTTCACGATGAGATCAGAATCGGTGTTCACGA
>JBHNNM010000654.1:0-1312 GCA_048563625.1 Gammaproteobacteria bacterium
GTGTGTGTGCGTGGGTGCGTGTGTGTGTGTGTGTGTGCGTGCGTGTGTGTGTGTGTGTGTGTGTGTGTGTGTGTGTGTGTGTGTGTGTGTGTGTGTGTGTGTGTGTGCGTGCGTCTGCGTGTGTGTATGTGTGCGTGCGTATGAGTGTGTCTGCGTGCGTGCGTGCGTGTGTGTGTGTCTGCGTGCGTATGCGTGCGTGTGTCTGCGTGTGCGTGAGCAAATCAAACACAAATTAAGTAAAATAAATTATTAAATAAAATAAATAAGTTAACCTTGTCGGTGGTTGCTACATTCCGGGGCGTGGACTGGGGTGGCCAGGCAGGGCCGTTCAAGCGAGTGAATGTTCGGTCACACCCCTCTGCACCTGCAAGGTGGGAATGGGGGGACCGGTGTCGTCACTCGGTGAAGAGGTCTGGAAGGACAGTACAGCTGACGGCGGTCAGGGAGACGAGCAGGAATGATGGGAGGTGAAGGTGTTGAGACGGCGGCCTGCAAACTCCAGAAAATTCGAGCTTTGGCTATTTTACATATTTAATTTTTATTTTACAGATTTTATGACAGATTTTAATATTTTTTTTACAGATTTTAATTTTATTTTACAGATTTTATTTTGCAGTTTTTATTTTACAGATTCTATTTTACTTTACAGATTTCATTTTCTATTTTACAGACTATTTTACTCGTTTCTAATTTTTTATTTTACAGATTTTAATTTTAATTTTTACAGATTTTTATTTTTTATTTTACAGAATTTATTTTGCAGTTTTTATTTTACAGATTTTATTTTACTTTACAGATTTGATTTTACAGATTTGATTTTTATTTTACAGATTTTATTTTGCAGTTTTTATTTTACATATTTTATTTTTATTTTACTTTACAGATTTTATTTTCTGTTTTACAGATTTGATTTTACAGATTTATTTTTAATTTTAGTTTTTATTTTAAAGATTATAACTGACATTGAGCTGTACTGCAGTGAATATTCAGCAACAACAACAAAATCAGGAAAAAATCATAGTCGTATCTTCCAGTTTTAATTTTTGTTGATTGAAAGCCTCTTTGAAGCTAAAAATGGTTTAGTAAGCAAACATCTTTTATGATGCACTTTATTTTAATATGTCATTTTATTATGTGTAAAAAAAGACAATTTTGGTGAATAGCGGGAAAAAAGAGGGTAGGCGAGTGAATCTTAAGCAAACAGATATTCGTGGAAAAGTCATATTTGTGTATTACTTTTCATTTTTGTCGATGGAGTGTTTGGTCCTCTATGATTGAGAATCTCTTGGCAGCTACACACATTTTAGTAATC
>JBHNNM010000655.1:0-1312 GCA_048563625.1 Gammaproteobacteria bacterium
CTTCTATCTATTTTGTCCAAACCACTTGAAAAGCACATTCATAAGTATCTAATACTCTTTATTGAAGACCACAATCTGTTCCACCCTTTTCAGTCTGGCTTCCGTCGTCACCACTCATGCCATACAGCTCTAATTAGACTCTGTGATACATGGCTTTCTGCAATCAACAAGACCCAGGTAGCCGGCGCTGTCTTCCTTGATCTAAAAAAGGCATTTGATCTAGTTGACCACTCTATTCTTCTAAAAAAAAAATGTTCGTCTATGTCCAGAATCTGTCGACGGTGTCTTTCCTAACATCTTATCTACAAGACAGAACACAGCGCGTTTTCCTGAATGGGCAATATTCTACTGAAGGCATAGTTGAATGCGGTATACCACAGGGATCTGTACTGGGTCCACTTCTATTCTGCATCTTTATTAATGACTTGCCCCTGAACATAACTAATGACAATGTCGTCTGTGATCTTTTTGCAGATGATAATTCTATTCATTCATGTGGAAGCGATCTTCAGTCAGTTCAAACATCTCTTCAGGAAGGCTTAAATGACGTATCTACGTGGTGTGATCAAAATCGCATGGTAATTCATCCTCATAAAACAAAATGTATGGTACTAACTACAAGACAAAAACATCAGCGTAGACCCCTGACCCTTAATCTCACATTAAGAAAAACTCCCGTTCAACAGGTACGCGAACATCGGGTCCTGGGCGTAATAATTGATGAAGAGCTAAAGTGGCAGTCTCACATAGATAATGTATGTAAACATGTATCCAAGAATTTATTTCTGCTCAGCCAGCTCAGGCACTATGTGGACAGTGACGCTCGTAAAATCTTTTTTCAAGCCCACCTGCTCTCGCATATAAACTACGCCTCTACTGTTTGGAGTGGTGCCAGTGAGGTTCATCTAAAGAAGCTCAACTCCCTTCACAGACGAGCAGCAAAATTAATCCTACCAGATCAGTCCTTGTCAACTACGGAAAAATTAAAGAAACTAAATATTCTTCCACTAGATAAGCAATTAAAATTTAATCGGTGTGTAACTATGTTCAAAATACACACTGGCAAAGCACCCCCTTATCTGAGTGACTTTCTTCATCGAGCTCCTGCCCGGTATGGGTCAAATAACTATGTTTTACCGCGCCCTCGTATTGACCAGTTTAAGACAAGCTTTGCTTTTTCTGGATCTTCAACCTGGAACACACTCCCACCCAAATTAAAAACATTTAGTTCACTATGCAATTTTAAAATAAATTTGCGTAAGTTCCTACACTCTACACTATCCTAGGCCTGTATTTGTATGACTTTAATGTA
>JBHNNM010000656.1:0-1306 GCA_048563625.1 Gammaproteobacteria bacterium
ATTGTCAGTGGTTCTGTTCTTTTCAGTTGACCAAGTTTTCTCCATGGGATTATTTACTTGTGTTAATGTTCTTCACTTTTGTAACATTTTCTAGGTAAACTGGCACCCGCATGCTGACACCCGCATGCTGGAAATCCAACGGTACAAATGCAAGACAACCAGTGATACATGTACTGGTTGTTATTTTGTTTGAAAGGCTGTTAAAAACAAACAACCTAAAAAGCAAGTGAACAAAAAACGCAGCACATTAAGAGAGTGTGTATGGTGTGTTTGTGTGTGCGTGTGTGTATGTTCTAGATGGGGAAGGGACTCGGGTGTACAGCTCTGTTAGTACAGCTCTAGTAGTTGTAAACACGGACAGCTTTGTGTCTGACCGGTTACAGTGATTATGTGACCAGTTTCTGTGACCCATTTTTGCCACCTTATAGAGGTCACATTGGTTTGAAAAATGTCTAGCTTGTAAACTTTACAAACACAACACCTTTGTGTGTCCCAGCCTCTGGCAGTAAGATTTCACTTGCAGGGCTCATTTCTCCTCTGAATCCTGATTTTTACAGTTTTCTGTTAGAGCCTTCTTGAGTTCTTCCATCAGCTCTTCATAATAGTTTGTTTTTGTTTTTTAGACCAGAATAAAAATAAAAAAATGGATTAAACCCCTTATAGTCTCTAGTTGCTTGTATTGCAGAGATGGCTGAACAGCTACCTTTTTTATGTTTGTGCAAAGCAGTTGTAGAAGAAAAAATAAAAAGTATGGAGAGAGAGGCACACACACACACACAGTACATGCACACAAAATGGAGAGGATAGAATAGTGAAGATACAAGAATTGGTTTATAATAGGCCCAATCTAATAAGATGTCACGTAGGGTCCGTTTCAACTTTTGGTTGTATGATTTAGTTTCGCATCTTCTTTTTTTTTCCAACTTAGGTATGTGTTCAGGCAAAAAGTAAAACTGAACAATGCCAATGTGCATTGAAGTATCATAGTAGTGCATGAAAGAGAGAAAGAGAGGTACGTGCTATAATTATGTGGATGTTCAGTTTAGTGTTGGCGTATGTCAGTGTATACATATTTTTGTGCATATATATGTATGTTCTTGTATGTGTATGTGTTCGCCAAGGGGTGCACATTTGTGTCACTGTCAGTATGTGCAGGCGGGGAGTGGGAGTCAGTTGTGTGCTTGTGTGTAGAAGGCCCTGGATGCTCTCCAGACTTCAGCTGGGAACTGCAATGGTCCATGTCCAGTGCAGAAAACAGCAAGAGCAAGCCACCTACAAGCTAAATGGCCATATCCTGAAGACATCA
>JBHNNM010000657.1:0-1306 GCA_048563625.1 Gammaproteobacteria bacterium
TTCTATAAAATAAAATAGTCCGACCTGAATAAATCATAGTGCATTGATTTATAAGGAAATATTGGCGAATTATGGGTGTTAAATTTGCAGGTTTTTGGTAAAATAAGCCTTATTACCTTGCAAATTTCCAGACCAGAATGAAGCCAAAGAAACAGCCAAAAATACCTCAGGAAGACCTGTTCAGGATGCGCCTTGAAAACATGCTGGACATAAACCATGAGTTGATTAAGTTATCAAAACACATAGATTGGGAAAGTCCTGATAAAGAATGGGGCGCTCTGTTTGTATCCACTAAAGGTGCTCCTGCCATACGCACTCGATTGATTGCAGGATTGCATTACCTGAAACACCTGCATGATTTATCGGATGAACAGGTAGTAAAAGGCTGGACAGAAAATCCGTACTGGCAGTATTTCTGTGGTGAAGAATACTTTCAGCATAAAATGCCTATACACCCTGTGACCATGACCAAATGGCGTAACCGGCCGGGTAAATCAGGCAGTGAAAAATTACTGATTGAAACCATTAAAGCCGGACTAAAGAGTAAAACCATAAAGCCCGGCAGTTTAAAGAAAGTCACGGTAGATACTACCGTACAGGAAAAGAACATCGCTTTTCCAACCGATTCAAAGCTCCTGAACAAAGCCAGAGAAAACCTGGTTAAACTGTCCAAAGAGCACGGTATTAAACTGCGCCAGAACTATAATCGGGTTGGGCCGCAATATGTACTAATGGCCAGTCGTTATGCTCATGCAAAACAGTTTAAACGCATGAAGAAAATGAACAATAAACTGAAATCCCGTTTAGGTCGTGTTAAACGGGATATTGAACGACAACTGCCCAACTATTCTGTTGATATTCAGTCTCTGTTTGAAGTAGCTCTAAAACAGGCTCAGAAACTGATTGAGCAGGAGCAGCACAGTAAGAACAAGCTTTACAGTTTACATGCACCGGAAGTCGAGTGTATCAGTAAAGGCAAAGCTCATAAGCCTTATGAATTTGGAGTTAAAGCCAGTATCGCGGTAACTAACAAGGAAGGCTTTGTTATTGGCGCTCAAAGTTGTCCGGGCAATCCTTATGATGGACATACCTTGCTGCCACAACTGGAACAGATAAAACAGTTTACAGCCGTACAGCCGGAACAGTGCTTTGTTGACCGGGGTTATCGTGGACATGAAGTAAAAGACACTAAAGTTTTTATCTCAGGTCAGAAGCGAGGCGTTACCCGAAGTATTAAAAAGGCATTAAAACGGCGCAGTGCGATTGAGCCTGAAATCGGTCATATGAAAAACGATGGCCGTTTAGA
>JBHNNM010000658.1:0-1301 GCA_048563625.1 Gammaproteobacteria bacterium
AAGATACTGGTTAAAACTGATGCAGACAGTTAGCGCATTTCTTTCTGTTCTCGTCTCGCTTCTCCTTCATTTCTCTGTGGTACAATTCCGCAGAGAATATGCCCATTGTACACAGCTTTGGGAGTGGTGTTGTGTGAACGGTAATAAAGACAAACCGCCTACCCGTTTCCCATTTGGTCAGTTTTCCATTTTTGTCCCGGGCAAGTTCTTTTCTCACCGTTGACCGCATTTCACAACCCAGCTTTTTAAGTGCCGTTTCGATGACATTATCATCCACACTCAGTGGGACATTTCCCACCCACAGTTTTGTAGCCGGTTTCTCACTGTTTTGGTCTTGTAGGGTGAACGGGTTTTTGGGGAGCAGCGACACTTGCGTTCCCCACAAATTCATGCCTCCTAGCAGAAGTTTGTCCCTGGCTTCTTGCCTACGTGGGTAGATTCTCCACAGCCCACGTATGCGTTGAGCCCCTCTGATGGAGCCCCTGCCGCTTGTATTTTCGGCTGCCCTACACATGTCAATAGTGTCAGGCAGCACGTGCAGCGATGGAAGTACTCTCGCAGTGCCGAATCACCAGCAGTCAGGCTGGGGAGCTACTGAAGCCAGGCAGGAAAAGGTTATTCTAGAGGTTGTTAGAAAGGGTATTTTTGTCGCGAAATGTTGGAGTATTTGTTGAACACATCTACAAATGTTTTCTGTCAGTACTGTCCTAGGCGGGAAGGCCTCGGACGTGGAGCAGTCCTGAGAAGCAAGTGCCAAGCTTCTTGACCGTCGCCCATCACCACGGTGGACAGGAAGGGGACCAGTAAACGAAGGCATCATGTTTGGTAAGTTGAGCGCCTTGTTTTTGTTTTTTTGTTTTGTTTTTTCATTTTTTTTAAATATTTTTTTTTAGGTGTGTGCGTGGAGTGTGTATGGGAATGGATCTGTGAATGAATGTCTTTACGATGCTATTCTTGTGCGCAGACTCTGGACCGTGGAGTAAGATGTCTAGGGCCTGACTCCAATGTCCGCGATAACGACATCATCAGGCACCACGTGTCCGAATCACCAGGAGTCAGCCTGGGGAGCTACTGAAGCCAGGCAGGAAAAAGTTATTCTAGAGGTTGTTAGAAAGGGCATTTTTGTCGTGAAATGTTGGAGTATTTGTTGAACCCATCTACAAATGTTTTCTGTCAGTACTGTCGTAGACTGGATGGCCTCCGACGTGGAGCAGTCCTGAGAAGCAAGTGCCAAGCTTCCTGACCGTCGCCCATCACCACGGTGGACAGGAAGAGGACCAGTAAACGAAGGCATCATGTTT
>JBHNNM010000659.1:0-1299 GCA_048563625.1 Gammaproteobacteria bacterium
AGGAGTGGTGGGGTTTTGATTTTGGTGAGAAGAGCGCTTGAGAATTTCGTAGAGGTTATTGACCTTACTCCTGATAATATAGTTGTCTTGAAATTTGACAAAACTGTGTTTTCATCTGATAAGCATGTTATTTTGTGTGGGGCATATGTATGCCCACCAGACTCGCCCTACTACAAACAGACCCATGGTGCAATTACATCAAGTATATCTGTTATTGAGCAGTGCCTCCTCGACTGTGCCGAAAAAATTGAGCAATCACTTTTCTTGCTGTGTGGGGACTTTAATGCGAGGACAGGGAACCTTAATAATTCACTACAAGACTGTGAAGAGGACACGTATGAATTTATCCAGTCAGATTTACGTGGGTACAGACAGTCACAGGACAAAATAGTCAACGCATTTGGTAGGCTGCTTCTTGAGATGTGCGCTACCTGCGATTTGACTATTCTGAATGGAGCGTGCCGAGGCGATGAGCTTGGAAACTTTACATATGTGTGTAGCACAGGCAGTAGCACCATTGACTATTTTATCAGTTCCATAGAGCTTGCTGAAAAGGTCGTTGAACTTAAAGTTGCTGAACGATTTGAATCAAAGCATTTGCCTATAGAAATACAGATAGGTAAATCAGAAAAGACTGTACCTAGTAGTTCTAGCCGCATAGAAAAATTAATCTGGGATGTTAATAGGAGATCTGACTTTGAGGAAAATGTACGTAGAGAACAGTTTTTAGGTGACATTAACAGAGCAATGAAAACTCTTCAACTGTCTGTAGATGAAGCAGTTGGGTGCCTGAGCCAGGGTTTGCTCACGGCAGCACAGTGCATGGTTAAAAACGTCTATACAGGACCTAGACAAAGTGTGTGGTTTGACTGTGAATGCAAAACACTGAAAAGAGAAATGCGAAAATGGTACAGAAAGTTTAGACGAGCGGAAAGTGGGGCAGAACGACAAAAGAATAGAATAGAATATATTACCCGCAGGAAAAGATACAGGACACTATTAAAAGACAAAAAGCAAACTTACAAAACTGAAAAAGTGAAAAACTTGTTGGACAAAAGAAATGATTCAAAACAGTTTTGGAAGGAGGTCAGGTCTGTGAACCGCGTGGCCCAACAGCGGCCTGATATAAGCGAACTCGAGTGGACCAATCATTTTAAGAGTGCGCTTGGCACAGAGCTGACCAGTGCCCAGCCTGTGGTTATTGATGAGGAAGACCCACCTAGTGTGGATGTTCTGGACAGTCCTATTACTGAAGAAGAGATTATGAGAGCTGTCGAGCATCTCAAAACCAGTAAGGCG
>JBHNNM010000660.1:0-1296 GCA_048563625.1 Gammaproteobacteria bacterium
AAATAGTGGGTGAGATGTTGATACTCATATTACCTATTGCTTATAAAACTGTCAGAAGCTTTATATTTCAACAGGTTTTGTGAGTATTAGCATCTTTCTTCACTCATCAGAGCGGAGAAGACCCCCCTGATTGTTCTATTAACCGCCACTATTTTATATATGATCCTGCAGAATCTGGTGGGTGTTTCTATTGCTTCACTATTCGGTCTGGATCCCGTTATTGGCATGCTTGGCGGTACAGTCTCTCTTATTGGCGGACATGGTACGGCCATTGCCTAGGCACCGACTTTTGCTGAAAAATTCGGAATCCAAAATGCCATGGAAATTGGTATTGCCTGTGCCACTTTCGGACTGATTTTTGCCAGTTTGATGGGGGCTATTGCCAGTTACCTGATAAAAAAACATAATTTAAAACCTGAAAATGATACGGTGCAGGAAGTGGGCATTCCCTTTGAAGAAGAGGATTCCAAAATTGATTACATGGGCTTTTTGCATGCCATATTAGGTATCTATTTCAGCATTATGATTGGTATGGTACTCAATGAAAGTCTGGAAGAAATGGGGCTGAAACTGCCTTTATTTGTTACCTGTCTGTTTGCCGGTATCCTTATCTCAAGCTTTCTGACACCCAATGTCTCCAAAAAAGTCACATGGCTCGATTGGAATACCCGGAAAAAAGCACTGGCCCTGGTAGCTGATATTTCCCTGGGTATTTTTCTGGCCATGTCCTTAATGAGCATGCAGCTATGGGTTATTGTTGACCTGGCAGGTCCAATTATTACCATGGTTGTTGCCCAGTTTGTTATTGCTGCAATGATAGCCCTGTTTATTATTTTCCGGATTATGGGGAGTAATTATGACGCCGCTTTTATCTGTTCCGGCTTTGGTGGTATTTCATTAGGATCTACGGCAACCGCTATGGCTAATATGACGGCTGTTACCCAACGCTATGGTGCATCGCATCTGGCATTTGTGATAGTACCCCTGGTCTGTGCCTTTTTTATTGACCTGGTCAATGTAGTTCTAATTCAGTCTGCACTGGGTTATTTCAGCGGTTAAAGTAAATAGATTGAATAGTTATAGAAACTAATCAAAAAAGAGGGTTTATAATAACGCCTGCAGATGCCTGTTTTAAACATAATAATAAAACATTTAAGCCCCTTTAAAGGGGCTTTTATTAGGCGACAATTATCTTGGCCGGTTGAGTGATGAATTAAGATAAGTACTTTTTCTTGTGGAGAAAGCACTTGTCAGGACAACAGATCACTCAAAGACAGGAGAATTGTTATATGAAAC
>JBHNNM010000661.1:0-1292 GCA_048563625.1 Gammaproteobacteria bacterium
CAGTGTTCATCTGTTAAGATAGTTCTTGGCATGGTAAGTGTTCTTGTATGTTGATTTTTCACAAAACCATTATACTTGTTTAACAAATACCATGCTGCCTATTTTTTAACCACAAAAGATTAACAGCCCCTAGAGCAATCAGGCCAAAGCCGTCAATCATAGGATTACGGCCCTTAATACTGGAAGCCAGACCAATACCCAGGGCGGTCATAAGCGGCACAGTAATGGTTGAAGTGGTTACCCCACCGGAATCATAGGCAATACCAATAATTTCTTCAGGGGCAAAAGCGGTCATGGAGACGACTATGACGTAACCGCCAATAATTATCCATTGAATTGGCCAGCCTTTAATAATACGTAAAACTCCGATAACGGCAGCCAGGCCGACAGAAAAGGCAACCGTAAATTTAAGCCCATTGGCATATTGTTTAATGGCCAGATCGGTGGCTTCAATCACACCGCCTTGTGCAGCAATCCGGGCGGCTTTTTTTGATACGGCAATGAGGGCGGGTTCTGCTACTGTCGTACCAAAACCCAGGGCAAAGGCAAAGATCAATAACCACATAACATTACCCTTGCGGGCAAAGGCAAAAGCCATGGACTTACCAATGGGAAACAGTCCCATTTCCAGGCCGTAAATAAAAAAAGTCAGGCCGACCACAACAAAAACCGAACCGACAATGATTTCTGCAACATCCGGGATAGGCTGTTGTAGAACAAAAATCTGAAACAGGGCAATCACAATAGCAATCGGTGCCAGATCTCGGGCACTATTTGCTGTGGTGCGGACAAACTGTAACAGAGGGCGTCTCATCTATAAGGCAACCTGGAAAAATAAAGCAGCTGGCACAAACAACAATCCTCAACTATATTTTTAGCTAATTGATATCCTGAAAGATATTAATATAACAATAAAGCCGTATTTACCAGATTTTTTTTAAAAAAGCTAAAGCTTTAATGATTCTATCCGATAGAGCTAATTAAGAAGTAATAGTGTATGAGTTTCTGGTATACAGCAACTATGTCAAAATTCTGCAAAACTGACCCGGAATAATTATGAGTGAATCTGAAATCCGTTCTGAAAAGAATGAAGCAAGAACCGTTATTTTTGATGACTCCCTGGATATAACTCTGGTGGCTGGTTATTTTGAACAGTTCAGTCAGCTGTTAAATTGTAGTAGTTCCGACCTGATCTGACAGTCCTCCCGTTTTGAAGGTGTCTGTCAGATTAAACCTGAGCTAAATTTTTTTCAGCCCGGACTGATTTCCCATCAGTTAATGTTTCTATGGGT
>JBHNNM010000662.1:0-1285 GCA_048563625.1 Gammaproteobacteria bacterium
GTTCATCTGTTAAGATAGTTCTTGGCATGGTAAGTGTTCTTGTATGTTGATTTTTCACAAAACCATTATACTTGTTTAACAAATACCATGCTGCCTATTTTTTAACCACAAAAGATCAACGGCCCCTAGTAGATATTGCACAGATAGGAAACGGTCATAACAGGCAGAAATAAAAATCAGATGATAAAGTACCATATTATGGAGGCTACGGCGATGGAAAATAATACAATAAGCAGAGGAACCAGAGCTTTTGAGGAACTTTCTTTTATGCCGGGTTTTGTTCGGGTACATATTCAACGACAACCTTGCTGCTGAAACCGGAATCATCAGCCAGGTTCTGGGCAGTTTGTGTGGAACGGGGATGATCCCTGAGGTACTTTTTAATATAACGGCTTATCATACGGCCATCAGCAATTCGCTCATCGGGATCCTTGGCCAGCATATGATCCATCAGAGGCTGTAATGGCATTAGATGCTCAGGTAAGGTCGGAATCGGGTCCTGGATGCTGCTGGCAATCATTTCCAGCTTGGTTTCACCTTTAAAGGGCTTTTCTCCAACCAGCATTTCATACAGGACAATGCCTAGACTGTAGATATCTGTTCTGTGATCAAAATGATGGCCCTGTATTAATTCCGGACTGGCATAAGTTGGGCTGGTAAGAATACCTTCAGCGTTCTGTTCCTTACCGGTGGTATCAACCCGTTTGGAAATACCAAAGTCAGTTAATACCGGACAGTCATCCGAGCGAAAAACAATATTAGCGGGTTTGATATCACTGTGAATAATGCCTTTACTATGCACCAGGTAAAGTGCATCGGATAATTCCAGTATGATCTCCAGAGCCGTATGCACATCAATTTGTTTCTGAGCAATACGCGCTTCAAGATCCCCGCCTTCTAGGTACTCCATGGCATGATAAAAGTGGATCCCTACCCTGCCGACATCATATACAGGTATAATATTAGGGTGCTTCAGGGAGGCAATGATACGGCTTTCATCAAGGAAATGATCCAGAATGACAGTATCCAGTTTAGGGTTAAGTACCTTTAAGGCAACCTGACGCTTAAGAGATTCCTGCTGCGAAATATAAATGGTTGCCATACCGCCTTTGGCAAGAATCCCCTGAATTGTATAACCCTTAATAACACTCATATTATTATTATTCTAAAGTTTAGAGTTTCAGCTCCCCCAAAAAGGAGAATCATTTAAAAAACATTGATTACCTCAGTTAACCGATAGCCCGTAACAGGAACCGGGTATCCCTTGCTGAAGCCGCCGTGAATC
>JBHNNM010000663.1:0-1282 GCA_048563625.1 Gammaproteobacteria bacterium
ATTTGACCTCAACATGCCACTGCAACGTTATCAATGATAGATAGTGACGCATGCGCAATCCTCACTTGTGTTCGCGCGCTCTTTCCTCGCACTGAAAAGTTTCACTTTCCTCGGATTTATTATATATTACTGGTGGTATATCATTATAAACTGTGTTCATAATCACTTATCCAAATTGGATTCCATCTGTGCATAACCCTTTTAACCGGTTTCTTTGTGGATGAACAAGGTAACGTGACTTTTTTCTTGGATTTTATAGTAACCCTCGTGTCTGGCACCGGCCATCATGGCCACAGAAGCTGGACAGGATGAAGAGCCAGCAGCTGGCACTTCCTTTTCCCAGCCTAAGGAAAACGTGGACACGCATTTGACGATGGCAGAACAGATGCACCAAATGCAGCAAATGATGGGGGCCATCATGAACAAATTCCAGAAATGGGAAGCAGAGCATGACCAGACAGTGGCCGCAGAATCAGAGAATGAATCTGTAGGTGACAGCCCTGCCAGGGGCGGGCTAAACAAAGCTCTTGAACTGACTGTGAACTCTGCCAGGGGCGAGAAATCTCACAGCGGTGAAGTGGACACTGACACTGACAGTGAATTTTGTGTGGCCATTCCCCAAACCAAAGAGAGTGGTTTGAAGGCAGACATGTTAACACTGCTGGCTGCCGATCTTGAACAAGAGCGTCCGGTGGGGCCCACCGTAAATGAAAAGCTGGCTGAGATAAGCCGAAGCAGATTCCGTCAGAAAATGCCAGAATCTAAACTGAAAAATAAAATGGACAAATATCCAGTCCCAGAGAATTGCCCTGATGTGGCTCCACCTACCCTTAACAGTGAACTAACTGATAAGGGGTACGTTGACAGAACAACAAAGAAATCTGACGGAAGATTAGTCAACGTGCAAACGATGCTGTCTGCCGCAACCTCGTGTCTGCTCGTGGAAACAAATTCCCTTCATGAATATGCAACTGACCTCGCAGGTCAAATCAGCGATGGTACAGCACACGCAGCGGGCGGCGGCCACGCGGCTAGTGCTTCAGAACGGGCGCTGACCAGAGCAAACCAGACGCTCGCGTCTTTGGGAGATGCGATTGCTATTCTTGGAATGGCACAACAGGAAATCAGTCTCCGCAGAAATTTTTTGATTCAGTCAGTGCTCCCGAAAGATATTGCTTCCATTTGTCAAAACGAAGATCTCCCTGTAAAAGACAAACTGTTTAGTGGGGATGTTGAAAAGGCCATCAGATCAGCCCGAGAGGCTCATAAGCACAGCAACAAA
>JBHNNM010000664.1:0-1280 GCA_048563625.1 Gammaproteobacteria bacterium
GGTAATCCCCCCATTTATAAAGCAATCCATAAATAGAGTTTTAGTATAAGTCTTATCCACATATCCATAGGTCTGCCTGTTGGTGAGACCTTCAGGTTTATCTCACTGACAGGCTTGGCCTGTGGGTATGTGGATAAGACGGTTATTTCCTTTTCCTAACAGGCTAAAGCTAATTTCTGCCTGGGTGGTATTCCACCGATAGCCGTATGGGGGCGTTCATTATTATAACTCCATTTCCAGCATGTTGCCGTTTCCTGTGCATGCTCAATAGAGTTAAATAAAAACTGATTTAACCATTCATGGCGCACTGTTCGATTAAACCGCTCCACATAGGCATTTTGTTGTGGATTACCTGGCTGGATATATTGTAGTTTTATATCCTGTGCCTTTGCCCAGTCAACTACTTTCTGGCTTATGTACTCCGGCCCGTTATCGCATCGAATGGTTTTGGGTTTACCTCGCCATTCAATAATACGTTCCAGTGTCCGTATCACTCTTAATGCCGGTAAAGATAAATCCACCTCAATGCCAAGGCATTCACGGTTATAATCATCGATGACAATAAAGGTACGAAAGCTGCGTCCGTCTTTTAACTGGTCATGCATAAAATCCATCGACCAGGTATCATTAATTTGCTCTGGAACCACCAGTGCATCTGGTTTTTTACGTTTTAATCGTTTTTTAGGCTTTATCCTGAGGTTTAATTCCAGCTCCCGATAAATACGGTATACTCGTTTATGGTTCCAGGGAAAGCCTTTAACATTACGCAAATACAGGAAGCATAATCCAAAGCCCCAGTTTTTATAAGCCTGCGTTAAACGCAATAGCCAGTCTGCAATCTGGTTATTCTCCTGTGAATCTTTTGCCTGATAACGATAACAGGTTTCACTAATACCAAAAATGCGACAGGCCAGCCTGATGGATACTTCTCTGGTTTTAACCGCTTCTTTAGCCATCTCCCTGCGATGGGAGGGCTTTACCACTTTTTTGCCATAGCCTCCTGAATGATCTCTGCTTTTAAGCGTTCTTCTGCATACATCTTTTTCAAGCGGCGGTTTTCTTCTTCCAGCTCTTTCATACGTTTCATCATGGAAACATCCATGCCGCCGTATTTTGCCCGCCAGTTATAGAAGGTAGCATCGCTCATGCCATGAGTGCGACATAATTCGGTGACCGGTACACCGGATTCAGCTTCTTTCAGAATGCCGATGATCTGGGATTCTGTAAATCTGGACTTCTTCATTGTAGGTTCTCCTCATTAATAATTTAATGGAAAATTC
>JBHNNM010000665.1:0-1277 GCA_048563625.1 Gammaproteobacteria bacterium
ACTACATAGCTCTGCCTGCAGTTTAAAAAGTTCCTTTTCATATTTTTTTCGGGACATTTTATTGTTTTTTTTGCTCATAGCGGATCCTTATATATTTGGGGCTTATATAAAGGTATAACACTTTTTAACGGGAAAGGGAAAAATGAAGAGGGGTGATTTCCAGCTTCATTCCCACTCAGGAGTGTGGGAACGAGAGAAACATTGGGACAGTGAACAGGAAAGAAACTAGTTCGCTCAGCCGGTAACCATGCTGTTTTCTGTATCCGCGACTACACTTTCAGCACCTCTGAACTGTTTAATCTGCTGTACCAGAGTATCCAGCATAGCAGAAGAATCCTGCTGTAACTGCTGCATGGTATCAGAGTACAGTTGGTCATTCATAGCTTTTAACAGCTCACTGATACTTTGTACCGGATCAGCAAATTTCTGCTGCGCAAAAGGATTCTGCAACAGTTCGTCGAGCTGACGAATAGTTTCTGTGGTATCCTGTAATGCAGGTATTTTATCCGCACCATTTTCCGCACTGTCTTTTGCTGAAGTCTCCGGCAGGTAAGATCCATAAGTATTAATGGCCACCTGACGGCTTTCATGATAGCTCATATTCAGGGAAAAATGAGTCAGTTCCTGGGTATTAAAGTCCATGTTCAGTGCATATTGAAAAGCATTTTGCACCTCACCGGAAAAGAAGCGTTCAGATACATTAGCAATTTTGGCCATCAGTTCATCTATGGCTTGCTGTTCATCGCTGTTCAGATCACCCTCCACTTGGTAGGAAATACCGGCACTGGCTGAAATACTGCGGGAACTGCTGAAACTATTGCCGTCTTCTGATTGCTGCAGACGGGTTTGCTGCTCAGCAGACTGGCTCTTAAAGAGATCAACCAGAATCCTGTCACCTTCATTAGTGAGGATCTCAACCCGGGTACTCTCTGAACGGGAAAAACGGCTCAGCATGGATAACTGTCCGCTGGCTTCAACTTCTGCTTCATTTTCAGTTTCCTGGCTTTCCTTATCCCCGTCTTTATCTTCATCACTCTGGCCGTTAATCTGCTGGGTCAGTTTGTCCAGTCCCTACTGGATAAGATCATACGTCTTATCCACATCGTCCTTAACTTTATCGTTAAGCACACTGAGGCTGTCCAGTATGTCTCTGGCTTCAGCAAAACCCTGTTCAACCCCGGCTGTCCCGCGTCAACTATCTTGTCCGGTTTAACGACAATTACGATGGCCGGTTGAGTGCCTGTTTATTTTCCTTTATTTTTTCTTCGGTAACTTTC
>JBHNNM010000666.1:0-1277 GCA_048563625.1 Gammaproteobacteria bacterium
TTTTTTGATAATGTGGTACTTCTCATTTGAAGCCTTTTTGTTGATGAATAATTGCCTGAATAACAACTATTTGATCATCAAATTGGCTTCATTTCAATTCCTAAAGATCATACCTATGATACAATGCAAGAAAATGATATACGGAAAGTTAATCTAAGTTCATAAGTAAAGATAATAACCTACATAACGAAAAAGGTGAAATCCATGGTTGCCAAAAAGAAAAAATCAGTAACAAAAAAAACAGCAGTAAAGAAAAAAGTTGCTGCAAAAAAATCAACTGCAACAAATTCAACAATTCCGCCTGAACTATCTAAAAAAGAAGTAAAAGCTCAGTCTTTGTTAGCTCGCATGGAAAAAGCCCTGGCAACTGCAATGGAGCGCCTTGATAAAGCAAAAAATAAAGCCCCTGGTAAAACACCTCTGGCTAAACAAAAGCATAGAGAACGTCTGCAAGTATTAAAAGATAAAGTAAAAGACGCAAAAACTGCACTGAGTTTAGCAAAGCAGGAACTGGCAGAGGTTAAGAAAGATATTCAGGAAATGGAGAAAATGGCTCAATTAAAGGCCAAAGCTCTGTTGGCCTTTGAAAAGAAGTGGGAGAAGGAATATCTTAAAAAACTGGCGGTCAGAAAACGGCAGGCGGAAAAGAGAAAGAAGGAACTGGCCAGAAAAAGACGCCTTGCCCGCCAAGAAAAAAATAAAGAAACCACCTGATTTACCATAATAAAAACATTAAAGCCCCATTTTGGGGCTTTTTCTTTACGACTTTTCATACTGAAAATCACCCATAATTACTGAACCTCCTCCCGGTTTTAAAAACCAGGCGACCCCCGCTTGCGTTTCTGAAAATTAATGTACTATTTATTTAATACATTTGAAATGCCAGGAGAACCACTATGGATGTAACTATTCAACCCGATACTTTAAAGCAGGCGTTATCATTCGTTGGCCTTGCCGTAAACAAGAAAGCAACCAACACCCCAATTATAAACAATATATTGTTTAGGTTTCTGGATAACAATCGACTTAAACTAACTGCTACCGATAATGAATGTGAATTATCGGTGTATATTGAATATGAAGGGGATGGGAAAGACTTCACCGTTTCAGGAAAAAAGTTAATTGCTTTAATTTCCAATGTTGACATGAATAAAAAATTACGCGGATTCAACTCTGAAGTGCAACGCATGAATTTCCCGTTCTTGTAAGTGATTTCTGCATTGCCTGGAATGGTGTAAGAAAGTTAAGACTCTTTCTTGGTGTATTATTCAGTTTTT
>JBHNNM010000667.1:0-1274 GCA_048563625.1 Gammaproteobacteria bacterium
GCTTCTTCTTTATATTCTTTAGAATATTGTTTGTATGTTCGTTTCTGTCCCATTATGACACCTCAATAATTGATTGTTATTATCTCTTATTAAAGTGTCCAGTTCTATTAGACCACAACATGGAAATTTGCAAGGTAATAAGTCTTATTTTACCAAAAACTTGCAAATTTAACACCCAAAACTCACCAACATTTCCTTATAAATCAATACACTATGATTTGTTCAGGGCGGACTATGTAATCAGGCAGCGTATCACTGATCATGGAGCGTCCGGATAAATTAATTGAGAGTTTACAGTTGCTAGTATGGTTTTGGTGTTTAGAAAATATCTGTAAGGCGTTTTTAATAACCCAACGATCCAGTAACTGCATTTTGCCAAAACGTTCTGCTGCCGGTAAAAATTTATCCGGAGTGTGTATAGTTCCATCGTCATCAACATACCTGAGTAAAACTTCATAATAAGATTCTGATGAGGCTGTGCTTTCCTGAAGAGATACAATAGGCTGAAAATAAAGCTGAAAATTTTGTGTGTCTGAAGATTCCGTTAACTCACTGAACCAGTGAAAATAATTGTGCTGTTTAATTAGATTTTCATCGTTTTCATTAAAATATGCACCAGATTTCGGCCATTTTCTTTAGCTATATAACAGGCAGCATCCGCTGAACTGAAGGCCGGCTGGATATCACTGGTGGTATGGTTAATCGCTGTAATACCAATAGAAATACCGATGGAAAATTTTTTGTCTTCCCATAAAAACTGAAAATTCAGTATTTTTTCCCGAATTTCCTCAGCAGCCAGCACGGCCTGATCAATATTGCAGTTTTCCAGAAGCACTCCAAATTCATCACCCCCCAGACGGGCTAGGGTATCGTGTCTGCGAATACAGGAGTAAATAAGTTCTGGTATTTTCTGTAATAATCGATCTCCGGCAAGGTGTCCGCAACTGTCATTGACAATTTTAAACTGGTCCAGATCCATAAATAATAAAGCATGCTGACTATTGTCCACCTTGCTGTGCTGCAAAGCTGTCTGAACCCGGTTTTCAAATTCATAGCGGTTGACCAGCCAGATTATGGTAATGCATAAAAACACTGAGGCAATAGTCAGGATATAAAATATATAGCTGGTATTATTATAATGTTTATGGGCGCCTAAATTTGCTCGAATGGAAACCTGGTTTTCCATCTCAACCAGCTTGTCCAGTACAGCAAGGGTTGCCTTTTGAAGTGTTTTAGAGTCTCTTAGATAATGCTGGGTATCGTCAAGATTCCTG
>JBHNNM010000668.1:0-1273 GCA_048563625.1 Gammaproteobacteria bacterium
TGTGTGTGTGTGTGTGTGTGTGTGTGTGTGTGTGTGTGTGTGTGTGTGTGTGTGTGTGTGTGTGTGTGTGTGTGTGTGTGTGTGTGTGTGTGTGTGTGTGTGTGTGTGTGTGTGTAACTTGTGTGTGTGTGTGTGTTACTTGTGTCTGTGTGTGTGTGTGTGTGTGTAACTTGTGTGTTTGTGATTGTAAGTATATGTGTTTGTGTGCATGTGTGCATACGTACGAGAGAGAGAGAGAAAGAGAGAGAGAGAGAGAGAGACAGACAGACAGACACACACACACACAGACACACAGACACACAGACAGAGACAGAGAGAGACGGAGAGAGAAAGGGATGAGTGGACGGATGGATGGACAGATGAGAGAGAGAGAGAGACAGAGAGAGAACATTAGTTAGAACTATACAACTTTACAAGTTACTTTTGTGGATTAAAGTCCCAGGGAAATGTACAGTATGCAGGGGATATTCCAGCTGAGGGTAGTTTAATCCTCATGTCTTCTTATTCTTCACATTAGGACCTACAGTCTCCATCCACTAAGCAGTCTGCCTGAGTTGGAGATTATGCTGCACTTTTCTCTTCTTCTTTTTTTCCTCCTTTTTGTTGGGGGGATGAGGGTGCACTTGCAGTGCTTAATAAAATGAGAACTGAAACTGGAAAATAAAAACAAAAGAGAGGTTATTCACAGAGAGGGGAAAGTGGAAAGAGCAGGGGAGTAAGTAAATAAATTGGTGTTTTAAGCCCAGTCAAATGAGTGGGGGAAAGTGTACGATGTATTAACTACTTCAGACACACAAGTTAGGTTATTTAGAGAGGGGAAACTGGAAAGAGTAGGGGAGTAAGTAAGTAAATTGGTGTTTTATGCCTAGTCAAAAGGTGGGGGAAAGTGTACAATGTATTAACTACTTCAAACACACAAGTTAGGTTATTTAGAGAGGGGAAACTGGAAAGAGTAGGGGAGTAAGTAAGTAAATTGATGTTTTACGCCTAGTCAAAAAGGTGGGGGAAAGTGTACAATGTATTAACTATTTCAAACACACAAGTTTGCAAGTTTGCAAATGATGATGGCACATATAGATCTCTGATCATCACTGGTCTGGCAGGTGTAAAACTAAAAGTTGATGATTGTAAAATTCCACACCTCAGTGATACAAAGACATTTGAGAGAAAGAGAGAGTGAGGGTGTGGGGGGAGACAGCATTAACTGAAATATATCCAGTCATACTGTTGCGTGGGGGGAGACAGCATTAACTGAAATATATCCAGTCATACT
>JBHNNM010000669.1:0-1273 GCA_048563625.1 Gammaproteobacteria bacterium
ATTAAAAATATTGCCCATGATATTGTTCGCCATTTCGAACAACGACAGGCAGTGTTTGATGGGAAGGGCATGATTGTTTCCATGAGTCGTCGCATTGCCGCTGACTTGTACGCTGAAATCATCAAGATTAAACCTGAATGGCATTCAGATGAACTGGATAAAGGTGTGATTAAAGTGGTAATGACCTCCAGTTCATCAGATGGCCCGGAAATTGCTAGACACCATACCACTAAGGTACAAAGAAAAACACTAGCTGATAGAATGAAACATCCCGATGATCCGCTTAAATTGGTAATTGTGCGGGATATGTGGCTAACTGGCTTTGATGCTCCAAGCTTGCATACGTTGTATATTGACAAACCGATGAAAGGTCATAATCTAATGCAGGCGATTGCACGGGTGAACCGTGTTTATAAAGACAAGCCCGGTGGGTTGATTGTTGATTATTTGGGGATCGCATCCGATCTGAAAAAAGCCTTGTCATTTTATTCTGATGCCGGTGGAAAAGGTGATCCCACTATTTTACAGGAGCATGCCGTTAAGTTAATGCTGGAAAAACTGGAAGTCGTTTCTCAACTCTTTCATGGCTTTGCTTATGAAGACTATTTTTCGGTCGATACTGCACAAAAGCTGTCGTTAATTTTGGCAGCAGAAGATCATATTCTAGGCTTGGAAGATGGCAAGAAACGATTTATAAATGAAGTGACCGCTTTATCCAAAGCCTTTACTATTGCTATACCACATGAACAGGCAATGGATGCTAAAGATGAAGTGGCCTTTTTCCAAGCGGTGAAAGCACGACTGGTTAAGTTTGATGCTACAGGAATGGGGCAAAGTAATGAAGAAATAGAAACCACCATTCGACAAGTTATAGATCAGGCATTGGTTTCTGAGCAGGTGATTGATGTCTTTGATGCTGCAGGCATAAAAAAGCCTGATATTTCAATACTTTCAGAAGAGTTCTTACTGGAACTCAAAGGTATGGAACATAAAAATATTGCTTTGGAGGTGTTGAAAAAGTTACTCAATGATGAATTAAAATCCCGCTCCAGGAAAAATCTTGTCAAAAGCAAATCGCTGATGGAAATGTTGGAGAATGCTATCAAGAAATATCATAACAAGGTATTGACGGCTGCTGAGGTTATGGATGAGCTAATTAAGTTAAGCAAAGAAATTATCAGCATGGATCATGAGGCAAACGAATTTGGCTTGACCGAATTTGAGTATGCTTTTTATACGGCGGTCGCGGATAATAAAAGTGCTAAAGAACTGA
>JBHNNM010000670.1:0-1268 GCA_048563625.1 Gammaproteobacteria bacterium
GCGTGCTCCTAAAGTAAACGAAGAGCAAAATCCTCAACTCACTAAACATGATCGCTTCCTTTACTTGTCCTCTTCCTGTCCAATGCGGTGGGGGTCGACGGCCAGGACGGCGGCTTGGCACACGCTCCTCGGGACTGCTCCACGACGGAGGCCTTCCCGCCTAGGACAGTACTGACAGAAAACATTTGTAGATGTGTTCAACAGGCATACTCCTAACATTTCCCGACAACAATGGCCTTTTTAACAGCCACCACAATAACCTCTTCCTGCCTGGCTTCAGCAGCTCCCCAGGCTGACTCCTGGTGACTCGGACACGTGGAGCCTGATGATGTCGTTATCGCGGACATTGTAGGTCAGGCCCTAGACAGCTTTCTCCACGGTCCAGAGTCTGCGCACAAGAATGGCATTGCAAAGACATTCACTCACACATCCATTCCCACACACCCATGCACACACCTAAAAGATGAGAAAAAAGAAACAAAATGAAACGCTCAACTCACCAAACATGATGATGCCTTCCTTTACTGGTCCTCTTCTTGTCCAGTGCGCTGGTGGTCGACTTGCACGCGCTCCACTTCGGAGGCCTTGTCGCCTAGGACTGTTGTAACAGAAAACGTTTGTGAAAGTGTTCAGCAAATACTTCAACATAGCCCGCCAATAATGCCCTTTCTAACAACGTCCACACTAACCGATGCACCCATGCACACTCCTAAAGCAACAAAGAGCGAAACGCTCAACTCACCAAACTTGACGCCTTCGATTAGTTGTCCTCTTGCTGTCCAGTGTGGTGGTAGGCGACCGCCAGAAAGCTTGGCAGGTGCTCTTCAGGACTGGTCCACGTCCCAGGTCTTCTCGCCTAGGACAGTACTGACAGAAAATATTTGTAGACGTGTTCAAGAAATAGACAGAAAAACAAATGGCCCGGCAACAATGGCCTTTCTAACAACCTCTACAATAACCCTTTCTTGCCTGGCTTCAGCAGCTCCCCAGGCTGACTCCTGGTGACTCGGACCCGTGGTGCCTGATGATGTCGTTATCGCGGACACTGGAGGTCAGGCCCTAGACATCTTTCCCCACGGTCCAGAGTCTGCGCACAAGAATGGCATCCTAAAGACATTCACTCACACATCCATTCCCATCCACCCATGCGTGCTCCTAAAGTAAACGAAGAGCAAAATCCTCAACTCACTAAACATGATCGCTTCCTTTACTTGTCCTCTTCCTGTCCAATGCGGTGGGGGTCGACGGCCAGGACGGCGGCTTGGCAC
>JBHNNM010000671.1:0-1268 GCA_048563625.1 Gammaproteobacteria bacterium
TTTTAGAGATTCTTCTCCCCAGCCACGCGGCCGGGGAGCGACGCAGTCGGTCGCCATTCCAGTTTCAACATGCGTGACATGTTCTGGGCGACAACGACGCGCCTGCTACTGTTTAAAAGTCCATTGTTCGGACAGAAGTCTATTTTCAGTTAAAAGGAGACAAAAAGTCTCCTGGCCTTAAAAACTTAGGCATATGGGTAGACATAATATGCAAAAATCGCACGTTGAGAAAAGGGGAGACAAAAGTCTCGTGGCTGTGAAAAACAACAGCCACATAAGCATTTGGATATTGATACTATGCAAAAGTCGCATAGTAATCTTACATAGGTTAGTAACATGTTACGGGGTTTGTTATTATTATTTAAGGAGAGAAGAGTAAGACACTTGCCGCGCTGGGGCGTTGGTCACGCTCGGCAAGCACGGCGGAGGGTTAGCGGTGTTCAGGGAAGTGAACGCAGCGCTTCCTCCACCGAGCCCTGTCGTCAGTGGGGGTCACCCTTCGCTTCCCCCAACCCCGGGGACGGACCCCGGCAGGTCACGGGGGAGCGGTGGGTGACGCAATGCGGACGTCACGGGGTGTCCCTCATTCTACAGGCAGGCTGCCATGGGACAGCTGTAGATCAGTTTGGCGGCGGCACGGAGAAGGCTCCAGCCCTCTCGCTGGTGACGCACTGCCAGGCTTTGGATGCACAGGGGGAGTCCCAGGCTGATGAGTTTATCAGTCAGGGGTTTCACCTGATCTGTGCAGTTTATACATTGGAATAATACATGATGAAAAGACACTGGCTCACCGCATACACAAGGTGTGGGCACAAACATGACCCTCCACCAGTCCATGTGTATCCGGTGCATGATGCGTGCAAGGTGTGTCGGAACTCCAGGGAAGAAGATTCCGTCCCTGCAGGGGGAGGTCCGATCGGCCCAGTCTCTGGCTAGTGCCTGGGTGCGAAACTCCTCCCCCCACTGTCTCCACACCTGCACAGTTAGCCTGGAATAAATATCGGCCAGGCCGAGGTCGAGGTTGACTGCCGCCGACTCGGTTCCCTGGGCCCCTCTCTTCGCTGCCCTGTCAGCCTTCTCGTTGCCGGAGAGACTGACGTGTGCTGGCACCCACTGGAAGCGTACCTCCGTACCGCGGGTGATCAGCTGGTGTGTCGTGGTCACGATCTCGCTCACCAGATCCTCCCGTGCGTTGGCAGAGTTGGATCCGATGGAGGAGAGCGCGGCCTTGGAGTCGCTGCAGATGACTATGGCTGACGGCGGGGTAT
>JBHNNM010000672.1:0-1266 GCA_048563625.1 Gammaproteobacteria bacterium
ACCCATAGAAACATTAACTGATGGGAAATCAGTCTGGGCTGAAAAAAATTTAGCTCAGGTTTAATCTGACAGACACCTTCAAAACGGGAGGACTGTCAGATCAGGTCGGAACTACTACATCTTATCAGGCCCTAAATTCATTAATTTAGATACCCTTCTATATAATTTAACTAAATCACCGTCATATTTTGGTGCATTTGAATCTAACGACCGTTCTATTTCCGTCAACACCGCTTCAAGCAATGATCTAGCATTACTTATTGCTCCGTAGTAATCTCCCGCAGAAATTTTACTGTCACATTTAGATACTTGTTCATCTATAAACATATGCGCATCATTTTGTGAGCCGTTAAATGGATGAACAAATTCTACATCAACTCCCTTTAGGTCTCTAACTTTAGCGTAACCATTAACAATTACTATTTGATATTTTTCATATGATAAATATTTATTTATAAATTCTATTGCTTCTTCTACTTTGAACTCTGTGTCTATGTATTCTCTTGGGTCAAATATCATTTCAAACAATAATATTAATTCAGGTTTACCATTAAGCTGGCGTATTGATTCCTCTGCAAATACCCAACGAGAAGGGAATACTTGACCATATACATCATTGAGACCAAGCTCATTAAACAAAGAAACTAAATTCGAACCACTTTTATAAGGTGACAACCCTCCATCGCCAGTTACTATTTTACCAAGGGCTTTTAATGTTCTCTCAGATATTTTCAAGTTTATGTCCATTTCTTATTGCGGCTAACGACAAAGCTGTGCGGCGCAAACGAATCGCAGCGTAGTTTGCGTCCAAACAAGCGAATTGTTAGGCCTTACTTATCAAGGCCGAATAATTTCTTTAAATCAATTGAGAAACCAAAAACTCCTGGTTTAGCTTCAATAGAACTCAATAGCCGACTTTTTGATTCCCGCACAATCAACTCGCCATCTTGAATCAGCACATATCCATTTCCGATAATTTTTTTAACATCTGATTTCATAATTTTCCAACCATTTACAATCTCCAGTTTCTTCGGTACTCCTTTTACGGGTTTCATTGCATCGGAATCAAGAATATGAGGGTAAGAAATCCCTATTTCACTTGTCTCCTGCTCTCGAGCCCAACGATGAAAATCTGACAAAAGATATTTAGGGGCTGTTGATCTTTTGTGGTTAAAAAATAGGCAGCATGGTATTTGTTAAACAAGTATAATGGTTTTGTGAAAAATCAACATACAAGAACACTTACCATGCCAAGAACCATCTTAA
>JBHNNM010000673.1:0-1266 GCA_048563625.1 Gammaproteobacteria bacterium
ACGTCCTGGGCTGTCCGTCCTAACGAGCCTTCTGGTTTCCGTGGACGTAAAGATTTATTGAACCGTGCTTCGGCATTGGTCACAACTTGTCCCTAATATGTCAACTGACATCTGAGGACACTAAGCAACACTACTTCATCCATCTTGCAGACAGATACAGAAGAATGGCTGGGTAGACAGAGATCAGCTGCAAGAAGGGAGCTGAAAACAGAGGCAACGTGGGGAGAATTTTTGGAATGAAATATAGGTAAAAGGGCCGGTAGACAGAAACTAGATACTAGAAATGAGTGAAAGGGGTGGAGCAGCTTAGTTTAAACACCCCCGGCACGAGAAGCCGGCTCCGTGGGGGCATAAAGAAAAGGGAAGAAAGGAAACACTCTAACGGCAAGGAGTGCTAAAAAGAACACAGTCACTTAGCTGGAAGAAGACCTCAGCAAAGTCCCTAAGAGAAGTCCCCATAACAGAAGACAGTCACGCTAACTACTAAAAAGAGCAGAGCCACTAAGAAAAATAGCTGGGTAGACAAAGAGCTACGAAAAATCCCTAAAAAGAACTGTTCTAAAGAGAACCGAGCTGTACGGAATGCTAAAAAGAACAGAACCACTAAAACCTGGGTAGAAGAAGACCTAAGCATATTTTCTAAAACAAGAAGACACTAAAGAGACTGTCAAAATGTCATGTCTTTGTAAAGCAGGTCTGTTTTTCTTACGGTGAATCACCGCGGACCCCTCCCCTTGAGGGAACTTCACTCCACCGACGAAACATTAGTGTGGAGAGACCCTGGGGGATCTTGAGCCTGTTTACAGCCTGTTCTCCATTATGGGTGAAATCATCCCGTCAGAGTCGCTGTCACGTGTCACCTACACAGGAATTAATAGCATGCATTCTCAGAAGACAAAGCAGCCCTGTATACGGAGTGCTAAACCTAAAGAACAGAACCAGAAAGAAGAAAAGCGCGGTAAAAGATCGACCCACGAAAGCCCCCACAAGATTTTTATTTTATTTTAATTAGCCTTTATAATAGCTGAAATCAACAAAATCACTAAAGGGAGAAAAGCCTAAACACAAGCCTGAGAAAAACAAATCAGTATATCAAAAAAACAGCCCTGCAAATTGCTAAGAACGGAATCGCTAAACACAGGAAGGCCAAAGAACAAACCCAAGCTGAAAAAGCTAAACAGTTAATGGATCCATGCTCAGCAAACTGGTGAGAACAGAACCAGTAAGCAAAGAGCTGTGTGGAAGACAAAAAAACAAAACGAAAAA
>JBHNNM010000674.1:0-1260 GCA_048563625.1 Gammaproteobacteria bacterium
CTAGTACAGATTGAAGCTAAACAGGCAGAAAATTTTCCACAGGTTAAAGTGATTGAACGGGCATTTCTGGCCCATGAACCTATAAGACCTGATTACACCAGAGATGCACTGATATCTCTTGCCGGTTCATTTGTTTGGGGCTTGTTTTTTGTCTGGATCATCGAGTTTTTAATAAGAAAAGAGCCGGACACGCCCACTGTCTCTATTTCAGGGGTTAATATGTATAACACTCCGCCGGGTATTATCAATAATGTCAGGGACTCAGTAGCCTATCACTCTCCTCAAACACTGGAACAGGAGGAAATCAAAAGCCTTGAACAAGCACTGCCTGAAGAACTGAGCAGTTCAGAAATCACTAATCTGCTGCAAACAGCGGATTTAAAAGGCCGGCAGATTATTGCATTATTGCTGAGCGGACTAAGTTTGCAGGAGATTGTAAGCTTAAAGCAGGATGATATTAATTTTACAGAAAATACCATCACGGTAAGAGGAGCTGAAAACCGTACCGTGGTACTGCAGCCGGTATTAAAACAATGGTTTAAACAGTCTGATATTATTCCTGCATGGAATAATGCCAAGGATTCAGTCACAAAGAAAACCCTTAAAGCAATACTGACCTATAGTATTGTAGATGCAGGCATGGATCCTGAACGTATTACAGAAGATACACTCCTGCATAGCTACATTATGTATCTGGTCAGGCAGGGGATTCGTCTTTCTGAACTAATATCTATTACCGGGGCAATGGATCCAGTACTGTTAGCACAATATAGGCGCTATTCACCCGAAAAAAAAGGACTGGCTGTATCTGACATCAACTTGCTTTACCCATCCTTATCAGAATATACGATATAAAGATCTGAAAAAACGGATCATCCGGTTGACAAATAATGGGGATAAAGTAAAATATGCGCCTCTCTTCAGGAAGACGAGATGATGGCTATGTAGCTCAGCTGGTTAGAGCACAGCATTCATAATGCTGGGGTCGGTGGTTCAAGTCCACTCATAGCTACCATATTCAGGGGAATGAATAATGCTCAATTAATTTAGAACATTATTCATTCCCTTTTTACTCTCTTAAGGCTGATATATCGATTGCGTATCGATTAGAAGTCAGTTAGAAAAAGAAAGTAAAAAAATGAGAAAACTATTGACGTACAGCAAACAGGGCGTATAATACACCACTCACTCAACGGGGTTCTGGCGAAAAAGTTCAGAAAACGGTTGAGAAAACAACGACTTAAAAGCGAAGCGATAATT
>JBHNNM010000675.1:0-1260 GCA_048563625.1 Gammaproteobacteria bacterium
AAATGGGGATAGCGGCTGCGGCTATTTTACCCTCTGCCAGTCGCAGTACTAAACAGGGACAGCTGCGTATTGCCTTTGACGGGGATTCGGTGATTTTTTCTGATGATGCAGAGCGTATTTATAAACAGAAAGGTCTGGCGGCCTTTGATGAGTCAGAACGGGCGGCGGCTAATGATCCTTTACCTAGTGGTCCCTTCAAGGAATTTTTACGTCTGCTGCACAAGTTGCAGACGGAATACCAGGGTGATGAATCTCCCATTCGTACCGCTTTAGTCACGGCTCGCTGTGCACCGGCTCATGAAAGGGTTATTCGAACCTTAAGAGCCCGGGATATCCGTATTGATGAAGCCATATTCCTGGGGGGTAAGCCCAAAGGTGAGTTTCTTAAAGCCTTTGGTGCTGATATTTTCTTTGATGATCAGACCGGTCATTGTGAGTCTGCAGCAGAACATGTTCCGGCCGCTCATGTTGTGCATGGTGTCTCTAACCAGTAAAAACACAAAATAAACATAAAACAATAGAGCTAAACCTTTTATGCAAAGTACTTTCCTTGCCTGGGTATTCCGAATGCCGCTTATACGGCGCTGGTCCTTAATGTTCTGCCATAAAGCGGAAAACATAGCGGAACATTCTCACCAGGTGGCCGTGGTTTCTCATTTATTAGTCATTATCTACAATAAGAAATTTGCAGAACCTGGACAGCCGATCAGCCCGGAAAAAGCCGCCACCATAGCCCTATATCATGATCAAATTGAGATTTATACTGGGGATACAGTGACGCCCATTAAATATCATAATCCTGAATTAACAGCTGAATATAAAAAGCTGGAACAATCGGCAGAAAAACTGTGTCTGGAAACCCTTCCCGATGAATTTAAGGAAGACTTTGAAGATATTTTACTGTCTGCAGAAATTGATAAACAGTACGCCCGGATCATTAAATCGGCTGATGTGATCTGTGCCTATATTAAAACTCTGGATGAACTAAAACACCATAATTATGAGTTTGAGCATGTAAAGCTTAACCTGGAAGAAAGACTGGAACAGTTAAAAATATACCCGGAAGTGGCTTATTTTATGGATACCTTTCTTGATTCCTGTGTGGTTTCACTGGACAAACTGACGGCAGAGAAAATAAAACAGGCTCTTCTCCGCTCTGATGAGTGAAGAAAGATGCTAATACTCACAAAACCTGTTGAAATATAAAGCTTCTGACAGTTTTATAAGCAATAGGTAATATGAGTATCAACATCTCACCCA
>JBHNNM010000676.1:0-1255 GCA_048563625.1 Gammaproteobacteria bacterium
TTTTTGTATTGATGTTTCTTTTCTTTGGCCGGCCGACACATCAGCTTTTTTCTTTGATGCCGTTACTCACTGGGTCGTAGTAGAACCTTTTCCCGTTGATCACCAAGTGATCATACACCATCCTTGCGTTGTTCTTTGGGTCTGCTTTAGCGTTCTTCAAAAAGGGAACGAGTTTCTTCCTCACCTCTCGAACTCCTTTCGAAAAGTCCTCCCCGATGAAGATGGTGCTTCCTTCCGCAGTTTCACTCAGTTTTCTTTTCTGCTTCAGTACACGTTGCTTGTCTTTGAAGTTTGTGAAGCGGGCTATGATAGGAGACTTTGGGTCTTTTCGCATTCTGTGCACCCTGTCGAACTGGATATCATCCGGTATCTTCAGCTGGTTGTGGATGAGATCCTGTACCAGCTTCTCACAGTCCTCCCACGACTCGTAGTCGGCCTGGGTCTGTTTCTGCAGTCCTGTGAAGATCAGGTTATTTCTCTTCGAACGGCCTTCCAAGTCGTCTAGCTTCTTTTCCACCTCTGTCAGTTTGTCTGTAAGTTCACGGTTCTCCGCCTTCAGCTGTTCGTTTTCATTCCTCATTTCTTCGACCTCCCGCGCCAACTGAGTCACTTCATTTCGCAGACCACACACGGAATCATTCAAGGTATCGAGATGTCCACTGAGGGTGTCAAACCTTTGGTTCATGTCTTGCTTCATGCCCGACAACAGTTGCATCACGTCTGATAGTGATGGTTCTTGTACAGACCCCTCGTTCCGGGCTGAAGTTCTGTCGATGTTGTCTACAGAAAGGCTGCGGTTGTTGGTCTGTAGTCGGGTCTGTCGGGTGTTTCCATTCATCGGTGGTGGTCCTGGGTTGAGCTCCACGTCGCCTGATCTGTGTAGCAGTGTGGCGATCAGAAACACGAGAGCGAAGGAGAGGCGTAGGCTGCACAGTTTCACCGTGTTAACATGGCTCAGTCTGTACACCAGCACACGTTTGTACATAAAGTTCACAAAAACAGTGACAAAGCCTCCACATACCACCCTGAAAGTCAACGGGCCCACAGGCATGGCTATCTCCTTCACACAGGTACACAAATTTACACAATTAACGTCCTTGGTGGAGAGTAATTAGCACAAATTAGTCAAAATCTGACGAGCTCTGGAAAAGTCGACTTGCTGCGTCTCTGAACACAGTTCACCCCCCATGAGAGAGAGAGAGAGAGAGAGAGAGAGAGAGAGAGAGAGAGAGAGAGAGAGAGAGAGAGAGAGAGA
>JBHNNM010000677.1:0-1252 GCA_048563625.1 Gammaproteobacteria bacterium
GGTGGGTGAGATGTTGATACTCATATTACCTATTGCTTATAAAACTGTCAGAAGCTTTATATTTCAACAGGTTTTGTGAGTATTAGCATCTTTCTTCACTCATCAGTGCGGAGAAGAGCCTGATTCTCCTTTTTGGGGGAGCTGAAACTCTAAACTTTAGTTATATATAGTAAAGAGAGATAAATCAGTAATATGGACATTAACAGTGAAAATTCGCAGAACAACATACAATTAAGAAAGCTCATTACCAAAGATCTGACGGATGTGTTAATTCGCTTTGCCTTGGTTATTTTTCTGGTATTTATCAGTCTGAAAATCTTCAGTCCGTTTATGGGACTGATGCTCTGGGCACTTATTCTGGCCGTCACTCTATATCCACTGCAACTGAAACTGGCCAGACGTCTGGGCGGTAAACAGGGTCGGGCAGCGACTATTATTGTTCTGGCCGGAGTACTCATTGTCGGTGGCCCCACCATTATGCTGAGTGGTTCACTGGTAGATTTTGTGCAGGAAACGCATACCAGCATCAAGAACGACACCTTTACGCTCAAACGGCCTCCCCAGTCAGTTGCCAAATGGCCGGTTGTCGGCAAAAAGATTTACTCCGTCTGGCAGCATGCCGCCACCGATTTACCACAATTTATAAAAGAACATAAAGCCCAGATCACTGAACTGAGTAAATCCGCACTGGGTTATGCCACCGGTTTTATCAGCGGTATTCTACAGTTTATCTTTTCCATGATTATTGCCGGTATTATGCTGGCCTGGGGTAAGAAAGGCAGTGAGGCTATGCTAGAAATTTCCTATCGAATTGCCGGGCTGAAAAAAGGGCAGGCACTGCATAAGCTCATCACAGCAACCTTTCGTTCTGTATCTATGGGGGTTATCGGGGTTGCCTTTATCCAGGGCATTTTAATTGGTGTCGGTCTGGTATTAATCGATTTTCCACTGGCAGGCCTGATGGCACTGGTGATGCTGGTTTTGGGTATTGCTCAGTTGCCGGCTCTGATTATCTCCCTACCTGCCATTGCCTATCTCCGGTATACCGGTGACTCAACGGTATTTAGTCCGCCCTGAACAAATCATAGTGTATTGATTTATAAGGAAATGTTGGTGAGTTTTGGGTGTTAAATTTGCAGGTTTTTGGTAAAACAAGCCTTATTACCTTGCAAATTTCCAGACCAAAATGAAGCCAAAGAAACAGCCAAAAATACCTCAGGAAGACCTGTTCAGGATGCGCCTTGAAAACATG
>JBHNNM010000678.1:0-1245 GCA_048563625.1 Gammaproteobacteria bacterium
CTCTCAACTACTTAAATATCACGATTGATCGTTTTGCTTTAAGAGCAGTAATGACCCTTGAGTATATTGAACAACTTAACCATAAACTGACCCAATATAAACAGCGAAAGCTGCAACAAAAAAAACTGGAAGAAAATGCTGGAACATCCTTAAGACAAAAGTTACGGATGACAAAACAGGTTTTTCTGAACCTGGTCAGTCAATCTGCTATAATTCTGCAGGATGTGTTAAACGAAGCAGAAAATACTTCCGGAAAACAATACACTATTGACTGCCTTCAGGCACCTTCTTTCATACAGTTTATAATACCTGTACAACTATTTACTTTTTTATTTATTACCATTTAAAAACCTGAAACCTGTTAAAATGCGAATTGCTCTAGGAATTGAATACGATGGTGCTGCTTTTTGCGGCTGGCAGATCCAGCAGGACGATGTTCCTACTGTACAGGGCACCCTGGAACAGGCATTAAGCCAGATAGCCAATGAAACCATCAGCCAGTGCCAGGTGGCAGGTCGAACCGATACGGGTGTACATGCTACAGAGCAGGTGATTCATTTTGACACTGAGGCCAGTCGTTCCATGCGTTCCTGGGTTCTGGGCAGTAATCGTTACCTGGTGGATCACACTATCAGTGTTTTATGGGCCCACGAAGTAGATGAAGATTTTCATGCCCGCTTTTCAGCTCAGCGCCGCCGCTACCGCTATGTGATCCTCTCCCGTCCTATTCGTCCCAGCTTTTTGCATAACCAGGTTTCCTGGGATCCAAGACCGCTTAGTCTAGTTAGAATGCAGCAGGCGGCCAGATGTTTTGTAGGTGAGCATGATTTTAATTCTTATCGAACGGTCAAATGCCAGGCCAAAAGCCCGGTAAAAACTGTTTATTTTTTAAATATTTCCCAGAGAGGGGAGTATTATTATATTGACATAGAAGCCAATTCATTTTTACATCACATGGTAAGAAATATTGCAGGGGTATTAATGGCTATTGGCTGTGGTGAACAGGAACCTGACTGGGCTATGGAAGTACTGGAAGCTAAAGACAGAACCCGGGGCGGTGTCACAGCTCCTTCAGGCGGTTTATATCTGACCCATGTTACTTATGATCATAAATTCAACCTGCCCCAGATAAATTCTTCAACAATTATTTAGTACGAGTAGCGTAACTCTCTGATTACTCTGAAAAAGGTTAAAATTATGCGGTTGTTCTCCGCTTTAATGAGTGAGATTTTGTCCAAAATAGAA
>JBHNNM010000679.1:0-1244 GCA_048563625.1 Gammaproteobacteria bacterium
TCCGTGACGTCACAACAAGACAACTGACCCGCATGGCTCAGTAACGACTTGAACAAAATTGAATCGAAAGTGTGTGGCAAATCAGTTTTAAAGCGTGCCGAGCGAGTGTGCTGCAGTTGCATTGAAAGATTGACAAAGGAGTTTTCTTTCCATGCTTTTCCTTATTTTTATTTTTTATATATTTTAAAATGAAGCCAGAAAACGACAGTGGCAAATGGCAATGAATCGATGAGGAAGAAGTGGGAACCAAAACACCACGATGTGCTCTGCTCAAAGCATTTCCAAAAAAATGCTTCACAGATCGCACCCTGCTGAGCATTCAGTTTGGGCTCAAATACATGTCCACAGGTAACCGACTCAGAAAGATTTCCAGTTCGAATCTCTCGAATTGCCAATAGTTGGGCGTTTGTTTATTTCCCCCTTGTCATTCCATCTTTCTCGAGCCTTGTTAGGTGCGTGGCGTTTCGGTCTTTTTCGTTCTGTTTACTCCAGCTTTCACAACAGGCTAGACCACATCAGGGAGCCTGCCTTTTACTGGGTGTTTTATTTTATTTCCCCAGTCTATCCGTGTTTGTTTCATCATACGTAAAGATGAACAAGTTTTGTTCGTTCTAGTTCAATAGACTAGCGATTTCGTGGCCTCCCTGGGTTATGGTTTGGGGTTGGGCCGGTTCTTGCCATTGACTGTTTTTTTCTTTTTTCTTTCTTCTCTTTCAGCTCCTTTTGTTTCTCGGGTTATATCGTTCATTTACGATGTACGAGTGAGGGGGGTAGTCTCGTGAGCGTCTGCTGCCCCGCAGTGTTGTTGTCACTGCTAAGTGGGTTGTATCGTGTACACGGATTACGTGTATCCGGCCTTTGTCACGTTGCTCACTAATATTTCCTGCCTCCTCTTTCTTTTCAGAAAATGTTTGTTGTTGTTGTCGTTGTTTTGTTTTCTCTCTCTTCTCTTCCAAAATACGTCTTTCGTTTTTGTCTTTGGCTTATTGGCCAATTCGTAACCGCTGTTAGCTTGCCTGATTAGGGCAGCCATTTTGAATTTCTCTTTTTGTCTGCATTTGTTTTACATCCCGATGCTATGTCATCGGTAGTCTCGTGATTAGCGATTCGCTTTATCAGTCTACAGGCATTGTGTTTCTAGATGGAGGCCGGGTTAGTGAGGAGTTAGTTATGGTTAGTTTGGCTTTCCATCTATTTGTCTTTGGCACAGTTATTTTTGCTTCTGTGCTCTTATGTCAAGTTAA
>JBHNNM010000680.1:0-1243 GCA_048563625.1 Gammaproteobacteria bacterium
CTACTGAGTTCAGTAACTCTTATAGGCAGTAAGTCTAGTATAGGCAGAATTACTCCACTCTCCTGCAAGTTAAAAAAAAAAAAAAAAAAATGATATGGGCCCATTTATTGTCCACTAATTGGATGCCGACAAAGGCACTAATGTCATTAAAAAATGTGTTTAGTGTTCAACCTAGCTACAGCTAACTGTAGGAGGGCCTGGTGCATCAGGCTGTCTTACAAGTCATTACAGTGCCATGCTAATATACTCTGTTGTAACTTGTAGCCTGTTGCCATGGACTTACATTATGTATATATAGGTCCATGCCTGTTCCTTTGGGCTGCCATACACTATCAGTATGGTGCAGTGCAACAGTCTACTCCATGTCGTCTTAACGCCTCTTCATTTCCTCTGTTAAAGCCTAAACTAGCCCACCCCTAAGATGACTGACATTTGTTAGTAATAAAGATTACCCACAGCAGAAACAAGCAGCGGCGCCGTAGGCCGGATGGCCGAGGGCCGGGGGGGCTGCGACACCAACCACATTGCCGGTTGTATATATACAAACCCAGCGACCACGGTTCCGGAGCTGGACTAAAGTTAACTAAGCCAAAGAAGGAACCACACTTTAGAGTTGTTCGCTTAACTTGGGTCTCATGCGTGTGTTTCGGCTTTACCTGTCAGTGTGTACGTGTATGTGTGCGTTCATTCATGGTCAACACGTGATCAAATATGAAGACCTATAAATTTCACTTTTCAGATGTTAACGTTTGCCATTTCTACGCCTTTGGTATTTGGTGAATTCCCCCCCCCCCCCACCCCCCACCCCCCCATTATATTCGCGCAGATATAATCATCATGGTTGACCGGGCATAACGCACACAAAAACAACAACCGATTCTCAATCTCTCCAGAGAGACAACGCACAAGGGAGACAATTTACGTTTCAGTCCCTTCGACTGCTGGAGCGCTCTGCTCCTCGGTCTGGTTTCAATTGTTTTCTCTCTCTACAGAGACACTACATTGAGTGTGTGTGTGTGTGTGTGTGTGTGTGTGTGTGTGTGTGTGTGTGTGTGTGTGTGTGTGTGTTTTGTGTGTATTGTAGTGTCTCTGCCACTAAGTGCCTCTGTCGTCTAAACTGAAGATACAAAGGCGAAGTTAGTTCATTCGCCGCGTTGGCGGCTTCAAAGTCCGGCAGCTAGTGCTTTTTTGTTTGTTTGCTTGTTTCACTGTGTGTGTGTGTGTGTGCGTGTGTGTGTGTGTG
>JBHNNM010000681.1:0-1242 GCA_048563625.1 Gammaproteobacteria bacterium
CGATGAAAAGTCTGATGGAAGATGTTAGGAAATTTATGAATAATGTGTCCCACTTTCCTGGTTCTGAAATTCAACAGAAAAGGTTATAGGGGGGGGACACCTTTTAGGATCAGCTATTTAGATTTCTCGTCCTTCATATAAAATACGGACAGTAGCGCCGTCTTCCACTGCTTCATTGATTTTATACTGGTCGATATAGCCGCCAAAGGCCTGGCTCATTTTCTGGGTTTTAAGCAGAGGGGTTCCGGTAAAGCCGATTTTGGGGGCATTGGGCAAAGCGGCATTAATGGTCATGGCCAGGGCACCGAACTGGGTGCGGTGGGCTTCATCTGCCAGGACAATGATTTTGTCACTGGGGTTTAAGTCGGTAAATGACGCTTTATCCAGGCTGTTGGCACTTTCCTGCTCAGCATCCTGAAACTTCTGCACCATGGCTGTCACTAAATCTGAAGAATCCTTGCTTAACAGTTCTTTAAGTTTAGCCACAGATGTGGCGTTATAAACCGTTTCATTCTGGGCATCTCTGAAGGTAGAGGAAAGCTGGGTGTCCAGCTGGGTGCGGTCAGTGACAAAGACCAGCTTGTATTGTTTAAGTATCGGGTCACGGCGCATTTTAACGGCCAGCATAACCATGGTCAGTGATTTACCGGAACCCTGGGTATGCCAGATAATCCCGGATTTGTCTTTTCGGGTTTTACCGGTTTTAAGTCGCTCAATCACTTTATTGACCGCCCGAAACTGCTGATAACGGGCAACTTTTTTAATCTGCTTGCCTTCTAGCGGTTCAAAGAGGATAAAGTTCTGGATAATATCCAAGAAATTATTATGACTGAACAGGCCGGCAATGAGTCGCTGCTGGGCAGTGACTTCTGTGGTTTCCGGCAGATAGAAACCGGCGGCGTCTTTTACTTGTTTCTGGTTGCCTGCCAGTATGTCTGTCTCGGTAAACGGCCAGGCGTCTTTCCAATCGCCATAATGCTGAGCGGCAGAGCTGATGGTTCCCACTTTAGCGGCATCACGGGACAGGGCTATCATTAGCTGGTTATACCAGAACAGTTTTTCAGCCCCTTCATCTTCATGGGGATAACGTAAGTTAGCATAGCGTCTTAGCTGATTAATGGCTTCGGCTGAGGGATTGGTAATATAGGGTGATTTACATTCTATAACGGCCAGAGGCAGGCCATTCACAAACAGAACAATATCAGGGACGATATTCTGATTAACGCCTTCTATTTTAAACTG
>JBHNNM010000682.1:0-1240 GCA_048563625.1 Gammaproteobacteria bacterium
AGTTCACAATCATGAAATCCAACTGCCCCTGAACACGAACCCTCACTCCGCAGGTATACCCGTTGGGAGGACCTGTGATGATCGGTTCGTTGCTAAAGAGGACGTTGTGTCTGATGTATATGCAGGCCATGACCTTGTCCCTCGGAGAGACCGGACCGACGACTGGCGGGTAGTAATACCCTTCCAGTCTGGGCAGGTTGCCCGGGGGACAGGCCAGGGACTGCAAACACACGACTTCAAACTGATGTCTTGACACATGTTGTACAAGTTGATCAAGGTTGGTGTTGATGGAACGACAATTCCACTGACAAACCGTGAATCTATTGAACGTGACGTTAGAAGGCAGGGTTAAAACACAGTTGTTTGCGCTTATGAATCCATCAGCCGATGGACTCGGGCAAATTTCCGTCTGCGAGCGAGTCTCTCATCCCCGACATGACCAACAGGAGGTCGAGGGAACGAGACATCGCCGGAGTTTCTTCCTCATGGCCCGTCATACCGTTGTAGAGGGCTGTGATCATGCGCAGGAAGGGGGCGCAGTCCCCACTCAGCTTGGCCTGAATCAGTCCGAGCATCAGTTTCCACAGGAAACCGTCGAAGGACGGTGTCTCCTGCTGTAGGTCGACGCTGGACTCGTTCAGTAACTTGGTCAGTTCCGTCGTGAGCCCGTCGGTTTTGGTGGTCTGCTCTCGGATTTTCTTCTCCAGAGCCTGGTTCTTTTGCTGCTCTAGGACCAGCTGGTACTGGAGGGCAGCCTGTTTCTCCTCGCCTTTGGTGGACTTTTTCTTGCGCCTCCTCCTTCTTTTCTTGCTGGTTTTGGGGCTGTCTTCCCCCTTGGTGTCGTCCGCCGTTAGGGAGTCCTCCACTCCGTCAGGTGACTCCAGGGTCATCGGAGGGTTGGACTCCAGCGGACTGATGATCGGTCTCTCCCAGCGGGTGAGCTGATCGATGCGGGCGAGTAGGGTGGTCACTTCCTTAGAGTGGCCTCCTTTTGCCACAGACTGGTGTTTCCCGTCTGGGACTCTCGCCGCTGCCTGAGAGCTCTGTCCCGGGCGTGGGTTGATGGGGTTCTTCCTGCTGGGCCCCCTGTTGGCCGTGCCTCCCCTCGCTGCTACCCTCGCGTACGACACCGGAGTCCCGGTGTCCGCAGAGAGCGAGGACGGTGCTGTCCGGTCTCGCGACCAGCAGTTGTCCACTGCGGCGGAGGCAGGCTGTGCAGGGGGCGGAGCCTTTGGTTTGA
>JBHNNM010000683.1:0-1239 GCA_048563625.1 Gammaproteobacteria bacterium
GCCGTCGCTGTCACGTCTCCCTGCGGCCCCATCGAGTCACCGAAGCCCGTCGTCATGTCGCCTGTGCCTGTCGCCGACGTCACGTCGCCGACGCCTCCTACAGCCGTTATGTCGCTGGCAGGCCACATCGCGCTGTCGACGGCCTCGTCCACGCCGTTGTCACAGACGGCCTCCTCCAAGCTGCTGTCACCATTGTCACCGACGGCCTCAAAAAAAAACTACCGTCCAATCTCAAATCTCTCATTTCTGTCTAAAATTCTTGAAAAGGTCGTTCGACACAAACCTCTTGCACACCTCCAAGAAAACAACCTCTGCAATCCTTTCCAATCAGCCTACCGAACCGGACACAGCACCGAGACCGCAATCCTACGCGTTGTAAACGACTTGTTAAACGTTATGAAGACAAAATCTCTGTTTTACTCTTACTGGACCTTTCAGCTCCGTTTGACACTATCGATCACCAGATTCTTCTTTCCGGTCTCGAAACTGTCTTTGGCATCCGCTCTCCAGTGGTTTCGATCGTACCTTCTGGACAGAAATCAATGCGTTGATGTCAACAATTCTGCTTCCTCTTCTTCTTCGGTCATGTTTGGTGTTCTACGTGGTTCAGTGTTGGGACCTGTGCTGTACACTACTCCACTTTCAGACTTCATAGCCAATCACTCAGTCAACCATCAGCTTTTTGCAGACGACACCCAACTTCAAAAATCAACTCTGCGTTTGAGTCTGCGCTGAGTGCGTTGAGAAATGTTGAGTCGGGCTGTCGACAGATAAAAATATGGATGACGAAAAACAAATCGAAACTCAATGAGCAAAAAACTGAAGTACTCCTCTGTGGGCCATCATCTAGAAGAGAAACTGTCCCTGTTGACTGCCTTTCAGTTGGCGAAGCGTCCATTCCGTTCTCCAACGTGGTGAAAACACTTGGAGTAACTTTGGACGCGGAGCTTTCCATGGAACAACATGTCTCAGCCGTTGTCAGATCTTGTTTTTTCCACATCAGATCTCTGAGTAAAGTCCGTCCATACATCACCTACAAAGCTGCAAGCAGCATTGCTGTCTGTCTGATTTTGTCAAAGCTTGACTACTGCAATAGCCTTCTGTCGGGACTGCCCCAAAAACAGATTAAACGTCTACAGGCAGTGCAAAATGCTGCTGCAAGAACTGTCATGAAATGCAAAAAAACAGATCACATCACTCCCATTCTTAGGCAGCTTCATTGGCTTCCTATCCAGAAAC
>JBHNNM010000684.1:0-1237 GCA_048563625.1 Gammaproteobacteria bacterium
GACCAGCAATTGCCGATGCGTGGATTTAAATCAATATCAGCTTCATCCACATAAAAGACAGGATGCTCACCATTGGCTGTTTGTAAGGCATGCTCTATCTTCTTCATTTTGCGAGCTTTTTTCTTATCCTGAAGGCACAGTGTCGGGCTGGCTCGTTTCCATTTTATACCCGGTTCAGGTAATAACCTCCGGACAGTCGAAGAATGAATACAGGTCTGAAATTCCTCATTGACCTGTCGGGTTAATAATTCTGAAGTCCATCTTGAGTTAAACCATCCAAATTCTTTTGGTTGTTTCTGAACCAACTCCAGCAATCGGGTACAAATGGCTTCATTGATACTATAGGGTGTTCTGCCCCGGTTTTCCGGAACCAGGGCTGATTCACCAGATTGTTCAAAGCGTTGTACCCATTGTCTGATGCTTGTCCGGCTGGCACTCAGTAATTGGGAAACCTGTTTTCTGCTGTAACCCTCATTCAGGAGTAAAATGGCTTTAGCCCGTCTTCTGTAGTTACCATCTTTGTTAAATTGTACGACTCTTTTTAACCGTCGGCGTACAGGACGGCTCAGTTCCGTTATAATATTATTCATATTTAAGCTTTGTTTGATCAGGTTTTTTGGGTTAATTTCTTTGATCGATAAACAAAGCTTAAGTTCCATTTATATGGACACCATTTTGGAACAGTTATTTAGGTATTGAGCATCACCTTTTTCCAGACCTTATTGAGGATCAGCATCAGGTTATCGGGGATCTCATGGTCCTGGGTATGATATAGAATAACCGCATCGATTTTCTTTTCTATCTGGCTTCTGGAAGACGGGCTTTTAATATTTGCCTGCTGTTTACGGTACTGGATAAAACGTTCCAGGTCATCATGCAGATCTGAAAAAAATGCATTGTTAATATGATCTTCCTGGTTGGCCAGTTCAACAATCTTATTCAGTTTAAGGTATAAAGGATTATTACGGCTGTCTTCATTACTGCTGATACCCAGGGATGCATCGGCAAAATCTTCCAGAAAGAGTCGTGCTGGGTGGTGATTATTATCTATAAAGGTATCGTCAATCAGGGCAAGGTGAATAATGGGAATCGTCAGTTGTCTAAACAGATGGATGGCTGTAGGGCTCAGTTTTTTATTATTGCAGATATGATCAAACAGAGTTGGTTCTTCTCCGCTTTAATGAGTGAGATTTTGTCCAAAATAGAACATGCTCTGCTCATCAGGAATGGAGGTTTG
>JBHNNM010000685.1:0-1237 GCA_048563625.1 Gammaproteobacteria bacterium
AGATAGTTCTTGGCATGGTAAGTGTTCTTGTATGTTGATTTTTCACAAAACCATTATACTTGTTTAACAAATACCATGCTGCCTATTTTTTAACCACAAAAGATCAACAGCCCCTAATTTATGATGAATAATTACAACCTGACAAAATAATGCAGCAGATCACCAAAACCCCAGATTAAGGTCCCTGCAATTAGCAGATTAAAACCGCATTTACCCATAACCCAGGTTTCTTCTTCATGACTTCTGGAATGGGATAAAATCTGTTCATGCTTGCCATTAGCCCAGTCGCGTTGAAAATTACCAGCTTTGGCTGCACTTCGATAGCGCTGGCGTAGACGTCGGCTGTTTTCAATGATCTGTGAAGAAGTGAGATAAATACCCAGAACCACAATCAGGGAACCCGAACGGGAAAACCACTGCCAGTCATTAACCGCTAGGCTGAGCCACAGGCTGAAAAAAAGGATAAAGACCGACACCAGGTAAATAATATAGGTCTGCTTTTTTATATTTTTTCTGGTCATACCATACTCTTGTGTAGTGATTCACCAGTTTCACATCTGAATGATAAACAGTCCCTAGTCCATTTTTTTATACGAATTTTCCGGCCTTTCTTTTTAGTTCGGTTTGCCTCGGTTTTTGCCCGGTCAATGAGTTCCATAATTCTGTCAATTAATAATTGAGTCAGAGCATGAGGCAACAGCCAGCCCCAGTTACCCAGTGCTTTTTTCTGTACCATGGACGGACTGAGTTCCGGTTTATCCCTGGCCACCTGCTCAATCAGCTTATCACTTAAACGCTTATCAAGTCCCTTACCATAGTTCAACCTGAATAATACTGTTTTAAGCCTGACCTCAAGCCAGGTTTAACGCGGCTGATGTTCCGCTTTGATAAACCCCCCCATCAAACCGGAAATAATTTTGAGCCACAAAAGCCGGAGCTTATTGAGGATCTTTCTTAAGTTATGACCAGCGGCTACCATAACCACATTAATGGCATCACCGACTGCACCTTTGAGATAGCAGCGCTCTAAACGGCCATTGTTTTTCATATGACCGATTTCAGGCTCAATCGCACTGCGCCGTTTTAATGCCTTTTTAATACTTCGGGTAACGCCTTGCTTCTGACCTGAGATAAAAACTTTAGTATCTTTTACTTCATGTCCACGATAACCTCAGTCAACAAAGCATTGTTCCGGTTGGACTGTTGTAATCTGTTTTATCTGCTCCAGTTGTGGCAG
>JBHNNM010000686.1:0-1237 GCA_048563625.1 Gammaproteobacteria bacterium
TGGCCATTTTTGCATGTGGCTGCCCATGTGGCAAGGTAATCAAAATCGCGGTCACAGATAATCCTCTCTCTACGCAATGCACAAAATGTGTCATACCATACATTTTGTTGAATGTCCACAGGTGCTAAAAAGCATATTAAGGACAATACAATTTGTCAATGTACAGTTGCACAGATATACCGGGTGACCCCCGAGTGTTCAGCTAGGGAAAGCTGCGAGAACATTGGCTTTTTTTCTCTCTCTCCCCACAGCTCGTGCATTTGCCCGACATGCGGTACATCAGAGACTGCTGTCGTTACTGGAATCCACTTGTTATCTTGATGACAAGAGGTTTTGCAGGGGTGAGGGCCTGCCGCTTTGATAACTGACCCCTATCCACCTAATCCCGTTTTGCGTAGCCTTTAATCTAGCCGCCAGGGCTTTCTCCCGTCTCTTCTCTTGCGAAGCGGTGGCACTTTGCTGAACTTGAATGCTCAGAAGCAATACAGCATACTGAAACGAGAGATATAAAATGAGAATGTTTTGTTAACACCCTTCAGTCCCTAATAAGCCTTGTGGTTTCTGTGGACGCTAAGCACGATGTTTACTTTAACACCCCTTCCCCGTCCCTAATAAGCCTTGTGGTTTCTGTGGACGTTAAGCACCATGTTTACTTGTAACACCTCTTCAAAGCTCAGGAGTTGTGTGAAAGTCGAGGTGGCCGTCCTGGGCTCCCCGACCCTATTAAGCCCTGTGGTTTATGTGGCTGTAAAGCAATATTGAACTGAACTGTTAACATTCAAATAAGCAGTGTAGGCTATAAATGCAAGGTGAAAGGGAAAAGGATGAGGTTGTCGGTGTTAGTCAATAAAATGTTGCCTTGTGACTTTGCCCCTCACAATTAATGGAAGATGGCTTACACCGCTGTTAATGCGGAATCATTCTGATGGTGACTGTGTTGCGTTAGTATAGTTTCCCTTCCCCCCACTTCTTTGAGTTCGGTTCCCTCCAGTACCTCGGCGTTTAATAAGTCTAACATCACCACCACCACCACCAGCAACAAGAGTTGGGTAGGAAGGAGGGGGGCCGCCAAGAAAGAGATGCAATGTGAAGAATTAAGTGATCAGATGCAAAATGGCATGTGCCACCATACAAAATATGGGCATTTATGATCGGTGTGAGAAAGATGTTAAAAATTGTCGTCCACATTCTCTGAAGCCAGAGGAGGGTCTTTTAACGATAGATAAGGATTTTCTTT
>JBHNNM010000687.1:0-1236 GCA_048563625.1 Gammaproteobacteria bacterium
CAGGGCGGGAGCATACTTTGATCAAATTTTAACCAAATAATAATTTGGCCCGCATATCATCATCCCATGCTGCCCGTTTTAACTTACCTTTCATGCTGTCTTTAACAGGAGACAGTTTAGCAATGTTAAGCGCAAAGCGTCGAAACAGCGCCATATTCTCGGGACTATCTCCTGTTCGTATTCTTGAATCATCTTCTTTAAAAACAACGTCTAACACCCAGTGCTGACGGTTTTCTATATGCCAGTGACGCCTTATCTTTTGAGCAATATTCTCTACATCACCCTTCAATGAACTGATGTAATAGGAATATTCAGTCCGTTCTTTATCCTGGCTCTGTACCTGCCTTTTGACTTCAATGACACTGTGTAAGCCTTGCCATGATTGTGCTGATTCAATCCAGTCAGTGACATCCAGCCGGATATAGCGACGCCGTTCAATACGGCCATGTCCTTTATCCACTTCCTCGTAAGACTGACTACTGATTGTTTTCGGTTCATCCCGTTTTATCTTATGGAACCAGGCTTTAATTTCCTCATATAGTGTTTTCTGGTTGTTTTTAATCTGGATGACATAGTCAGCCTGCTGTTTCCTTAATGTGGACACTGTCTCTTTCTGGCAGTGCATCGCATCCAGGGTGACACAACTGTCTTTAACATCAAACAGTTCGAGAATTTCCTGTACACTTTTAATTTCATTCTTTTTGCCTGCAGAACGACTTTGATAAACAACCAGACCACTATCAACTGCCATTACAGAAAGCAGGTGTAATGCCGTCATTTTATCCCCGTTATGATGGCTTCTTCTTAAGGTTTTACCATCAATTGCCAGATGTTCATGACCTTGTTTTTCCCTTACGCTATTTAGCCAGCTTACAAAACAATCCAACAGGTTATCTGGCGATAAACTCCCTATAATTCGGGCTATTGTATGACGCCGGGGAATGCCTTGTTTGAATGCACGGTATTTTCTTAACCAGTCCAGTTTCGATTCACCAAAGCGTTGAATATCTTTCCAGCCTTCTGCTCCGCATAATATTGCCACCAACGTTAAAAATACTATATCCAGTAGTTCGTACTGGATATTTATATCTGTCCGGCCGTCTTGTAATGATTTAAAATGAGGGTCAAAATTCATCAGAGTCTCCAAATGCTTACTTTAAAGATCTGATCCTCATCTTTCAAATGAGTTCAATTTAATTTATGGTTGTTTTTTGAGCAAAGTATGATCCGGCCCTG
>JBHNNM010000688.1:0-1236 GCA_048563625.1 Gammaproteobacteria bacterium
AGGTACCAAAAAATCTAAATGCTTTAAAACTCCTAATATGTAAGTTTACTTCTTGTTTAACACCTATTGCATGTGAGGAATTGAAAGGGGAAAAAAGAAGAAGATAATCTGCACTATTTACTCTACGTTCAACTTTAGTCAGACTGTTGGTGAAATGGTCTTTGTAAGTTTTGAAGTTGAAAAGACGAGAATATTTTTAGTTCAGTCAGTAGTTCGTTGGTGCTGGGTCTTCATGCGGTCGTGGGGTGCAGCAGTCTCCTTTCCCGTGTGAAGGATGGTTCCAATTAGCGGCGGTCAGTTCGCCGAGCTGTAGACAACAAGCCTCCCTGTACATGCAAGGGCATGAAAGAGCTGCCTTCCCTATTCTGTTACAAATTCTTCTTTTATTCCGAATTCTGGGCCACCGATGCCGTATTAGGTATAAAAGACCCACCATTTTAATCCCACTTTAAAGCCACTTGCCCTCACAGAAGTTTAAGGACCGTGTGTCCTCTTTTGCCAGTCACTTTGCCGAGCCTCCAGGTCAGTCTGCAAGTCTCCAAGTCAAACTAGTGTTTTGGCTCAATTTAATCCACATTCAACAGGTTGCTTTGACTATCTTTTACCTTCCTAGTTCCTGAATGATGTTTTATTGTTGTTTGATTGTTGTAGTTTCTATGGTTTGAGATCTAGCGTCGCTAATGTTTTTCAGTTATTTTTCACGTTCGCTTAAATGATTAAGTATAGGGGCCAGCTTCGTGGTAGCCACGAGTTGTTTCAAATATATGGGTTATAACACTTGTTTTCATTTCATGATTGATGTGTTGAATCTTAAACTGTGTTTCGCTACAGATGTTCTGACTGAGAGGTCAGGTTCGTTATCCGAGCCTGGCTCCATTTTTTTCCATTCTGATCTAAACCTCCTAATGGAGTTCCTTTATTTTACTGATTAGATAAAGCCTGTTCCGCGTATCCGCGATTAACAGGTTCGACTTTTCTATTTAATATTATGTGAAAAGGCCAGCTCCGCGATAGTCCGCGATTAGCTTTTTGACTTTTCCATAAATAATTCTCTTGTGTATTCCATCTTCCACTATCCCGGACTTGGAAGATACCTTAAAGTTTTCTTCTATAATTCAATGTAAGACCCTACTGAGAAATTATAAAGTGAGGCGATGTTTTTGGTGATACACCGGTTGTGAACTGTCTTTTCACAGGTTTGTAGCTCAGACTTTCGTAACCCGCACGAACGATTTT
>JBHNNM010000689.1:0-1234 GCA_048563625.1 Gammaproteobacteria bacterium
CAAAGGTGCAGTCGGTGATGCCATTAATGTGGTTATGGTAGCCGCTGGTCATAACTTAAGAAAGATCCTCAATAAGCTCCGGCTTTTGTGGCTCAAAATTATTTCCGGTTTGATGGGGGGGGTTATCAAAGCGGAACATCAGCCGCGTTAAACCTGGCTTGAGGTCAGGCTTAAAACAGTATTATTCAGGTTGAACTAAATAACCCAGTAGTATACACGGTCATATAAAAAGATATTATGCTTAATGATGTAAACTCTGATGCAGCCACCACCACTGACAAACACACTGATAGTCATTCAGAGGTTGTTGATATTGCGTATAAACTGAAAGCTCAAGGGGTGTACCCTACGCAGCAACGTATGATTATAGCTAACGTACTGTTTTCTAAAAATCAGCACCTGACGGCTGATCAGGTAGATAATTTGGTTCGTGAGAGTAAACATCAGGTATCCAAAGCGACTATTTACAATACCCTGGGTCTGTTTGTTAAAAAAAATCTGTTGAATGAAATTCATATCGATTCATCACGCACATTTTATGATACCAATACCCAGCCTCACCAGCATTTTTATAATATTGACTCGGGTAAATTAACTGACATCAATTTAAACCAGTTACCGGAAATTATTCAGGAACAATTACCGGAATCCACTCAGGTGGATTCTGTTGATATTATTGTTCGTATCAGAAATCATTAAGAACAAACTCCATTCAAATTATTTCAAAACCAGTAATATCGACCTATTCTGCGAGGTTTTATCGCATTATCCGCTATCAGGTTATTGTGTGCTGGATGTAAATAGTCAAACGGCTGCCATTGGGATTTCTGGTACAGTTCATTTAACTGTTTAATCCTTTCCTCCGTGGTCGGATGCGTCCTTAAAATGGCATTATCTGTTGATGCTCTGTACAAACGTTCCCAGTAACTGTTCTGTCCATCCAGTTTAATCAGTGCATTTCTTAAAGGCCGTGGATCCCCTAACAGCTGGGCTGCTGATAAATCCGCAAGAAACTCACTTTTTCTGGAAACCGCTAATTGTATCAGGGCGCTGGCAACAGGCGCCAGGATTAATATGGCAAAGGCGATAAAGTTAATACTGACGGTTGTTCTTCGCTTTAATGAGTGAGATTTTGTCCAAAATAGAACATGCTCTGCTCATCAGGAATGGAGGTTTGCCTGATTTTTAGTTTAAAATATTGACAGTGTAAATTAAACTGTGTATCCGCTCTTAT
>JBHNNM010000690.1:0-854 GCA_048563625.1 Gammaproteobacteria bacterium
TTGCATTCAAAGAGATGTAAACAGCACAAAAATACAGTTATGGTTGTGTTGGAAACTCACTTAGTTATCGCTAAAATAAAAAACTTACCACGGTTTCTTTCCAGTTCCTCCAGGGTGAGCATCTTTTGCGCCGCTCGCGTAGTCGCAGACTTTAGCGATCGCGCAACTCGAACAGACAACAAAATCTATGGGGTCTCCAATTTCCGTTGCACGGGAACTTTTACAAGAACTCGCTTCCGGATCAAACGATACACCGTTTTAAAGAGCGAAAATTCGTCTTTCCAGTGATACCAAATTCAATATGGTGCATTCAAACTTTCTTGGTGTAAATTTAAGGTAAAAATGAACGTATTTTTCAACTCAATTTTTGCTGAAGTCGAAAACGAAGAACTTTAACGAATTTTATAATGGATAAATCTACGGGAATTCCTCTTTCTAAAAAGTATAACTTCATGTCTGTACGTTTTTCTTGTAAAAGTTCCCAACGGTTTTCCGAACGCAGCCGTTTTCCGACCTCGCTCATCTGACTTTCGACGTCAGAACCACGCTCGGTTTCCGACCGCTTGGTGTGTTCATTAAAACTTCTTCCAAACTCACAATACATCATTCACGCACAAAATAATGGCATCAACAGGTCGTAAAAAGATCGTTTTTTGCGTGACAGTAGTTTTTATTGACAAACTGCACAGAACAAGGCAAATATGACAAGTTGAAAATGAGCAATATTTGCCTCGCGACGACCATGTTACCCAGCGCCAAAGAGAGGCTGGTCCTACCTACTATGCATATTCTGCTTTGAGGCAAGGTTTAAGAGGGGAGACCATGCATATTCTGATTTGTGGCAAGGTTTAGGA
>JBHNNM010000690.1:864-1231 GCA_048563625.1 Gammaproteobacteria bacterium
CGCCAAAGAGAGGCTGGTCCTACCTAATACAACAGAACCAACGCTAGAATTAGCACACAGACAGCCAAAATGACGCAGGAACCTGACCGGAGCAAAGACTTTCCCCTACGGAAAGATGTCACACTCTCTGTATGCCACCAAAGATTAGAAATACATGTATTTACAGTGTTTGATGCCACTCTGTGGAAATTAAGGGAGACGGCGCTCGCTGGCCGGCTTTCTGCCACGCCCCATTGCACACGAAGAACCCTCCCTGCAGAACTGTGCAGTACGTGGCTGTCTTTGACAGCGGACGGTACACGCTTCATTTACTGCGTCTGGAGTTTGCGGGTCGAATGTTTATTTTTCAGTTTACATTCTTCGCCCC
>JBHNNM010000692.1:0-1227 GCA_048563625.1 Gammaproteobacteria bacterium
AAGGTGGACAACCTCCTAGGGTGAAATCATTTTTTAAATAACAGACAAGGACCGTATTTGTGCATGTGTTTGGTACTTTTTAATCTGCCAAAAAATGTGAAATGCTGATGTCAAAATGTTCATAGTATTTTGTATTTTACTGTACCGTTTTTTTCATTGTCGCCTGAAGCATTGCATTATTGCCAAGGCTTGTGTGTTCATTGAACAGTTTTGTTTGAAGTTGGCTGTGTCATCATCTCATGAATGAGAGTGTGTAGAGTGTGGTGGAATGTTTAATACAACTGCGGACCATAAAAACTAGTGAGAGAAGTGCTGGAAGTATGTGTGGGAACACTTCCCTATTCCCTAATACCACACAGAGGACACACAGCTGATGAACACAAACGCATGTTTGTACATTGCTATGTGTTTTCTCTTTCGTGTCCCCCCTCTCCTGTAACCCCTCTCCCCCACCCCCTCCCCCGCCCCAGCCCAGCCCTGCCTCACACCAACTCAGATTGTGGGGATCAGGTGTGCCATAAAAGCGCTTCATCTCTCTCAGCCTCTCCTTCTCTCTTCCGATTTTTGCAGTAAGATGAGAACAAGTTCGTGATTTATTTATTATTTTTTTATTGATTTTTTTGGGGTCACTTTTTAGAAAATAGTTAATAGACAGGAAGGCTGAATAATAGCTCACTGAAAGAGATTGCATCCATATTTTTGTACTAGAACAGTAGAAGTCGAAATTTGAAGTAGAGATGGCATTGGTACGGGAAGGGCAAGTATGGATGTGGTTTTAATGTTGCGAATATTGGAATGTAATAAGATTCATGTATCATTGCATTGTCATACTCATGTGGTACCAAAGTTTTATGCACAAAACGATTAAAAGTATTGACAGTTTCTCCCCAGAACCTTTGTTTGCTCGGCTTTTCAGTGTTGTGTTTGGCACTGTGTGTGTGTGTGTGTGTGTGTGTGTGTGTGTGTGTGTGTGTGTGTGTGTGTGTGTGTGTGTGTGTGTGTGTGTGTGTGTGTGTGTGTGTGTGTTAGATATATTATCAACACCAAATGTTATTTGTTGTCCATGTGTTTATATTTGACCGACTTTAATTTCTTGGAGGATAAACTTTTTCGCCTATGCAACGTACGTGTCACACCACCGACTTTAGCAGCGTAACCGACTATGGCAGAGACGAGAAGAGAGATGTACGTAGGTCGGTACACGATCGCTGCTTGGTGTGTGTGTGT
>JBHNNM010000693.1:0-1226 GCA_048563625.1 Gammaproteobacteria bacterium
AGCCCTTCAATTTTATCATTTTCCATATTCCTATACCATAATGGACCGTATTTTACACCTGGGAAGCTTGCAACTATTTGCCCTATGAACTTGGCGAGGAAGCGAATGGAACAAGAGCTCAATGTAAGTAAGGATGCAGCTGTGTTGAAGATTTTTTCTTTTTTCTCTCTCATAAGAGTGACGGTCATGTCTACTGAATTTATTTCAAATCCCAAGTAGGTGATCACATGAGTAGGAGCTAGAACCGATTTTTCAGGATGAATAACAAATCCTAACTTTTCAAACAAACACAGTGATGCCTTCACATTCTGAACACACTCGAGTTCCGAGTCACCCATCAACAAAGTGTCGTCAATGAAGATGGTGGAGATGAAACCCCATCTATGAAGCTGAGCCATTACTGGCTTAAGCAGTTTGGTAAACAACCTTGGGCAGCAGGCCAGACCATTAGGAAAAGCGGTATACTTGTACAACTGCCCTTTCCACTCAAATTTCAAAAAGTTCTGAGATTTTTCAGTCATGTGCACTGAGTAGTAGGCATCCCGGAGGTCTAATGAACAGAAAAAACAGTTTGGTGATACAAGTGTTAAGGCATGTTTCAGTGTTTCCATTTTAAAATGAAAGTTTTCAACATTGACATTAAACTTTTTCAGGTTCAGTATCACCCTGACCCTGTTGTCCTTTTTTGGTCTAATAAAAATAGGGGAGATGAATTCACCCTCTGTGTGATTGCAGGGGACGATGACACCCTTTCTCAGCAGTTCTTCAATTTCTACATCAATGGCCTGTGACTGTTCACGGGAGAAATGAGCTTGATGGATTTGACCTGATGGGGGTTCATCGAGTAACTGTATGTCAACACCTACAACCATCTTCAAAATTTCCTCCTCATGAGTTATTTCCTGCCACTGTGGTAAGCAGTGCTGAATTTGGCCTGCTGCGAATTTAGATGACCTATCAGTTAGTCTAGTTTTGATGGCCTCAATGTTGTCGTAAAAGTCGCTTACCTCATCCATTAATTTCTCTGGCGAAACTGCCTCTTCCTGGGATGCAGCCACTACTGCCTCCGGTGTTTCCCAAACCCTCTCTGGAATGTTGCTTGTTTCGCACCCCGCCCCCTCTGGCTGTGATACCCTTTGAACGGAGTGCCGCTTTGACCTAAAAAAGGCCTGCCGTACGGTTGTCTTTTGTAGGGGTGGTGGCGTTGGCCGCTCGTGCTGGGTGTG
>JBHNNM010000694.1:0-1225 GCA_048563625.1 Gammaproteobacteria bacterium
GTGGGCGACTTTCAGGATCTTTGGCACCTGCTCCACTTCCGAGGCCTTGTCGCCTAAGACAGTTCTAACAGAAAACAGTTGTGAGAGTGTTCAACAAATACTCCAACATAGCCTGGCCGGACAAAAAAGCTCAACTCACCAAACACGATGCCTTTTCTTTGACTGGTCCTCTTCCTGTCCAATGTGGTGGTCGGCGACGTCCAGGAAGCTTGGCAGATGCTCCTCAGGACTGTTCCACGTCGGAGGACTTCTCGCCTAGGACAGTACTGACAAAAACATTTGTAGATGTGTTCAACGCATACTGCAGCATTTGCCAAAAGGCAATGCCCTTTCTAACACTCTCTACAATATCCTATTCCTCGATGGCTTCAACAGCTCCCCACGCTGACTCCTGGTGACCCGGACACGTGGAGCCTGATGATGTCGTTAACGCGGACATTGCATATCAGGCTACACATCTTTCTCCACGGTCCAGAGTCTGCGAACAAGAATGGCATTCTAAAGACATTCACTCACTCATCCATTCCCATACGCCCATGCACACTCCTAAAAAAACACACGCACAAACAACAACAGCAAAATGCTCAACTCACCAAACATGATGCCTTCATTTACTGGTTCTCTTCCTATCCAGTGTGCTGGTGGGCGACTTTCAGGATCTTTGGCACCTGCTCCACTTCCGAGGCCTTGTCGCCTAAGACAGTTCTAACAGAAAACAGTTGTGAGAGTGTTCAACAAATACTCCAACATAGCCTGGCCGGACAAAAAAGCTCAACTCACCAAACACGATGCCTTTTCTTTGACTGGTCCTCTTCCTGTCCAATGTGGTGGTCGGCGACGTCCAGGAAGCTTGGCAGATGCTCCTCAGGACTGTTCCACGTCGGAGGACTTCTCGCCTAGGACAGTACTGACAAAAACATTTGTAGATGTGTTCAACACATACTGCAGCATTTGCCAAAAGGCAATGCCCTTTCTAACACTCTCTACAATATCCTATTCCTCGATGGCTTCAACAGCTCCCCACGCTGACTCCTGGTGACCCGGACACGTGGAGCCTGATGATGTCGTTAACGCGGACATTGCAGGTCAGGCCCTAGACATCTTTCTCCACGGTCCAGAGTCTGCGAACAAGAATGGCATTCTAAAGACATTCACTCACTCATCCATTCCCATACGCCCATGCACACTCCTAAAAAAACACACGAACAAACAACAACAGAAAAAT
>JBHNNM010000695.1:0-1221 GCA_048563625.1 Gammaproteobacteria bacterium
TGGAACCTGGCATCTGCTCCCTTCACCAAGATGGTGGCCACTGCAGAGAGTTGTCAGGACTTTGCTGACCATTCTGTGACCTTCCTCAAGTCCAACTCATTTGAAGCCAGGAACATAATTTGAATTGTTCATTAAAAAAGAAAAAAGAATAGAAAGCAGCCATTATTTTCTTCTGTCCTATTAAAAAGTAATGCCCATTTTATCCTTTATTTTCTTTGACATTTTGTATCTTTTGATCTCATTTCTTATTTTCATTCTTATTGTTAAATGTTACGATTTCTTTTACTATACAGCTTTGGTGGAAATGTTCAGTATATATATGCACAGCAAGGAAAGTGTTTTAGGGGTAATATGGGATACCATATATCATGCCATTAGCAACACATAGAAACTGGGAAGATTATAGAGCAGGCTAACCATACAGATTCTACCTCATCTTAGATTTTTTGTAGCCTCTTCAGCTTCAGGCAGTTTGTTTTGAAGGCTTCAGACCATTTATAATGATGAACTAGTTCATGTTGGGTCGCAAGATTAAAAGTGAGGCTGGGGTGTCTGCTCCACTCTGTTTTCTCTCTAGAAAATCAGCTTCACTGAACTTGGTTTGCAAGTCCTAATGGAGGCATCACATCATGCTTTTGTATCATACACTGTCATAGCCTTGGAGGGCAAAAACAGAACCAGTTTTTGGTCCGCCTTCTGTATTGACACAATATTCTAGCTCTTCCTGCACTGATGGCCTAGTTCAATAGACTGTGGAAAACAAACAGGCACTGCAGATTTAATAGTCCATAAATGCATGATAACCTACATGGCTCCTCTGGAAAGTTTTTAATAGTTGAATCCAAATGAAATAAACATAAGATTGTGGTAGACTAATACTAATGCTGTGACATTTTCTAATTATTAGCTCTGGCCAGTCAGGGAATTATGGGTCTGTAACATTATCCAGTAATACTAAACACTGAGTAGTGAGTTAGCAATCAGAACAGAATTGAATTTTGTTTTTGTTTTTAGGTAAAACTTACAAATTAGCAATATTAATAGAGGTCCTACCACTAGGTATGAATGTTGTTGAACTAATGAGAAAATGTGTTGCTTTTTGCAGATTGCAACAGCTACCGGACACCTCCCCCTCCCCCCCAGTCCATTGTAAATGGGGGGAAAAGGGATAACAAGCTTCAAAGACAAGTAGATGAAAGGTAAGGGCACTGTTCACATAAT
>JBHNNM010000696.1:0-1214 GCA_048563625.1 Gammaproteobacteria bacterium
CGCTATGATAAGCTGGAAAGAAACTATGCCAGTACATTAGCGTTAGGCTGTTGTATGGTGTGGCTTCCTATGTGGAATGGTTAAATTTTGTACACAAAAGATCAACAGCCCCTAATAAAACCGCGCAACCGAAAACCGAGGTTAAGACCATGGCAACCAAAGCAAATGATGCCGAAATGCAAATTAAAAATTCTGTTCTCAATGCCATGACGTCGGCAGTAATGACTATCGATCTGGATCTGGTTATTACCTTTATTAATCCGGCCGCCCAGAAATTAATGAAACGAGTCGAGAGCCGTTTGCAGCAGAATTTTCCGGACTTTAATGCAGATAAGTTAATCGGCAAATGTATTGCCGATTTTCATAAAAATCCGGCTCATCAACGGCGTCTCTTAAGTGACCCTTCCAATTTGCCGTATCAGGGTGTTATCGATCTGGGTGATATACAGTTTGATCTGAATGTGACCCCTTTATATGATGATGACGGTAAATTTATCGGTGCCTGTCAGGAATGGAAAGATATTACTGAGCTGAAAAAAGCCCAGCTTCAGATAGAAGGTCTGATTGATGTGGCAGCAAAAGGTGAACTGAATGAATGCCTTAATGCGGATGACTTTGACGGTACCATGAAAAATATTGTTTCCGGAATGAACCGGATGCTGGATCAGTTTGTAAAACCCATTCATGCCATTCTGGATGTGGTTAAAGCACTGGAAGAAGGTAACCTGGTTAAACGCATGGAAGGTGAGTTTAAAGGTGAGTTTGCCAGCTTGCAGCAGGCCATGAATCAGTCCATGGATAATCTGTTAAAAATGGTTTCGGAAATCCGGGCATCTGCCAGTCATATTTCCTCTGCTGCCAATGAGATATCCCAGGGTAATACTGATTTGAGTCAGCGTACTGAAGAGCAGGCTTCATCACTTGAAGAAACAGCTTCAAGTATGGAGGAATTAACGTCCACTGTAAAACAGAACGCCGATAATTCCCGTCAGGCCAATCAACTGGTTGCCGGTGCCCGGGATCAGGCTCAGGAAGGCGGTGATGTAATTAATTCCACCATTTCTGCCATGGAAGAAATTAATTATGCAAGTAAGAAAATTGAAGATATTATTGGCGTTATTGATGAAATTGCTTTTCAAACCAATCTGCTGGTATTAAATGCTGCGGTAGAAGCGGCCAGAGCAGGGGAGCAGGGACGCGGTTTTGCCGTAGTG
>JBHNNM010000697.1:0-1214 GCA_048563625.1 Gammaproteobacteria bacterium
AGCCTGACTTTGGAAGGTAGGCTGTTCACTATGAAGGTGGTATTTCAGGTTTGTTCATTTAACCACTGCTGACTTAAACCACCGCAATGAGCGTTTACACAGTTATTTTTACACCCTCCAGACTTTATTTCTGTTTATTAATTTTTTTTAGTTCAAAGGCAGGTACATTGCGATCCACGGCTTTAGCCTTTTCGCCGGTAACCCAGTTGATGACTCTTTTGTTTACTTTATGGCCGTTAAGGGTTCCGGAATTTTTCTGCTGCACTTTATCACAGGCATTAAGGCATTGACCGCACTGAGTACAGGTGAACTTGGCGCGTTTAATGCTGCGGGTATGCAGACGCATAGGACAGGCTTTATCACATTCCCGGTCACAGTACTGACACAGATAAGCGCGGGGTTTATCAAAACTGACCACCATGGCCTTACTATTGGCCATCCAGATTAAGCTCTGAAAAACACCGACTGCGTAGCCAAACTTGCAGAACAGATGCCGGGCAAAGAAAAAATCAATGGTGAAAATAGTTGTGGCAACGATTAAAAAACGAGTGGGTCCGGAGTTAAGCTGTCCGCTAATCAGATCCGGGATCAGTTCTTTAGGCGGCAGTAAATAACTGAGCAGGCTGAATGCCTAGACAAAGGCCATAAGCGCACAGGAAAAAAATACCAGCAGCCAGGGCAGAGCGTTACGGGTTTTTTTAGATGCTTTTTCCCACAGGGTGACACGGTTAAGATATTTCAGCATCATGTCATTAAACATTTCAACTACGGAAAAATGCGGGCACAGCCAGCCGCAGTAAATGCGTCCCATGCGCCAGATGATCAGGCCGACAATAATAATAAAGCCTAACACCGGAATAAAGGCGTGGGTCAGCAGAGTGACTGCAGCACTGGCGGCATCACCCTGACCCTGCTGAAAACTGTCCAGACTTAATGTCCAGGGCTGGCCGAAAATAATAAAGTGGCCCAGCGTCAGGTCCATATGGAAAATATCCAGAAATGGTGCCAGAATAAACAGCAGAAAAAAACTGCTGCGGGTCAGGGTGCGGATCTGCTCTCGTCTGGGTTTATTTTTAAAGCTCATGGCTTAATACTAGTAGACATAATCTGTGAACGCATTATTTTAAATCAAGACGTTTTTTCGGTATAAACTGTTTTAGAAGCGGAATTACTGCGGATAGTTATAATGTTTATTGACGTCCGTCAAGGACTCT
>JBHNNM010000698.1:0-1210 GCA_048563625.1 Gammaproteobacteria bacterium
ATTAATGGTGATCTGCGGGACAGTACGGGCTCCATTAGTGACCCTGGACATTTCAATCAGTCCGGCCCGGTCCTGATCCACCCGCACTTCTTCATAATCAATGCCCCATTTGGTCATTAAACCTTTGGCACGGATACACATGGGGCAGGTGCCGGTACTGTATATTTTTACTTTGCTCATAATTTATTAACAATTCCTGTCTGTTTTAGTTAATCAATGGTCACTGCTTGGCGCAATTGCTCCTCATCAAAAGGGAACACCAGGGTCTTATGTATGGGAAAACGGGAACTGAGCCGTTCAAAACGCTCGGTATTGCCGGCATCGAGAAACACCACAACTTTAATGTCGGTTTGATGCTGGACACTGGCCAGAATGGATTCCAGGGAACTGGTACGGTCACGAAAATCGGTCTGAAAATTAAACTCACACACCAGCATGTGTACCGGGTTTTTCTTTAAAAAACTATTGGTCTTACGGGGTGTACTGACGGTTTCCACACTATAGCCTAATGATTCATAAAGCGCTGTAAAATCCGGGTAACCACCCTGCTCTACTACTGCAAGTAATTGTTTATTCATGAGTTTAATCTTTTTCCTGTAATTGCAGATTCCACAAAGTATAATACAGACCCTGCTGTGCCAGCAATTGCTGATGGGTGCCCTGCTCCTTCACCCGCCCCTGTTCCAGTACCAGGATATTATCCGCATCAGCAATGGTGGACAGACGATGGGCAATCACCAGCGTAGTATGCTGCTGAGCCACCTCATTAAGAGCCGATAAAATCAGCTGTTCCGAGTGCGAATCCAGAGATGAAGTGGCTTCATCAAAAATCAGGATGGCCGGATTTTTTAAAATGACCCGGGCAATAGCCACCCGCTGTTTTTCTCCGCCGGACAGTTTAAGCCCGCGCTCCCCCACAATGGTGTCATAACCAGATGGCAGCTGCATAATAAAGTCATGAATATTGGCCATTCTTGCCGCTCTGTAAACGTCTTCCCGGCTTGCATCAGGATGGGCATAAACAATATTATGGTAAAGACTTCCATTAAACAGCACCGTATCCTGCGGCACAATGCCCACAGCCCGGCGTAAACTAGGGGCTGTTGATCTTTTGTGGTTAAAAAATAGGCAGCATGGTATTTGTTAAACAAGTATAATGGTTTTGTGAAAAATCAACATACAAGAACACTTACCATGCCAAGAACTATCT
>JBHNNM010000700.1:0-1200 GCA_048563625.1 Gammaproteobacteria bacterium
TGCCGATTCTCTGAATTCCGGGGTATAGCTCTTTGTTTGTCTTGGTTTATCTGTCATTTTGAACACACTCTCTTTTTAAAAGTATTTTAAGTTGTGTGTCCGGAATAGTATAGCCACTTCAACTAACTCTAGCTCTACAAAGAGATTCCATTGCCGATCTTGGGTTTCGAGCTCGGTTTCCGACAAAGTCGAATCTTCAAGCACAACCGCTGCTTTAATTCGGGTCAGTACAAAGTCACGGAACTCACCATGCTTGCGGTCAAAACCACGAACGTGCCAACGCAGGCCATTGTCCACCAGCGTATGCGGTACAATTTCCCGCGTGCTTTCACCGCTCGATAACGACACATAGGTGATACTCAAGGCTTTGCCTTTGTGGATCGCCTCGGTGACCTTTGCCACTATCGATAGATTCGGTTTGTTAAGGTGATAAGGCGCTTCATAAGCCAGTGGTGGTTTTACCTTTCCAGTGAAGCCATCACCGTACCCTTGGCTAATGGTTGCCAGTGTTCTCACAACGTCGTAGTCGAACAAGGACTCAAAAGCTTCACCACGCTTATGCAACTTGAGCTTTTGGTCATACTCAATATTGCTTGGCGCAAGCTCTCTATACATTGTGAAGTCTTTCGTTGCCTGTGTGGCAGCAATGCTGAAGCGATCGACTAAATCCGCCCGTACCGCCTCTCCCTTAAACAATAAGGTGAAATCGATGTGGGCAATGCGATCCCTGGTTGCTTGTGGCAACTGCGCTATCTGCGAAAGCCTATCTAGCTTCGCCACTACCGTTTGTTTCAGACCATCATTTGTCATGTGTCTTGTTTATCCAATTCAACCAGTTTCTTAAAACTCTGTTTATAAAGTACGGTCAGACACCGCGTAATCACATTGAACGGCATGGCATAAAGCTGCTCTTTATCCACAATGACTTAGCAATCTCTACCGGTTGAAGCTGGACAGATGGCCATAAAACACTGAATAGGCCTCAACCTAATTAATTTTATTAGGTATCATCCTATCACAAATTATTTTGTAGTGAAGACTAAGCGGCAACTTTTTGATCTGGATTGCAATTGCCGCTTAGTTATGGGCGTGTAGGCCTTGTTTTGTGCCATTGCTGATAGCCGCTATCAATGCGCTACCCGAACCAATGGCACCACGATGTTACCGCGGATGCGATACCCCTTTGTCCGACTCTGTAGA
>JBHNNM010000701.1:0-1199 GCA_048563625.1 Gammaproteobacteria bacterium
TTCATCGACGGTCCTCTCGCTTTTAAGCTCGTAGAGTCGTTCGGTGTTTTGGCGCGCTCGTCACGCCGGCTTAACCGCCAAGTGGAGTGAGCTCAACAGCGTTAACCAATAGCTGGCCTCGTGAGGCAATTCGGTGTTAGTGTCTCGTGAGCCGATTGGCTGTAACTCCAAAGAGTTCGTGTTAGTTGTGTTCCTTTGTGCTGTATTTGTGGTGTGCGACTCCGAAGCCTGTGTCTGAAGCGTGTATACAGTACGTCGTGTATTTGAGTGTGGCCGTTGTTCCTTCCCTCTTGATACCGTTGTTGTCTGTGGTGAGTAGTTACTGAGTGAGGGTGGTGCAGTGTTTGTGTTCGCTGGACATCAGTGTGTGTGAGTGGTAGGTGTTCGCTGAACATCAGTGTGTGAGTTTTTTGTGTTCGCCGGACATCAGTGTGTGAGCGTTTCTGTGGTTGTTGGGGCGCCAAGCTCTACCTTCTGGGTAGAGCCACTTTTCCAAGCAGCCCTCCTTCCGCTAGGGAATGGAGGAACACAAGAAGGACCCCCCCTCCAGGGAAGAACCGGGGAGCCAAGAGGTCTCGCTGGGGAGAGAGCAGGTAGAACCTGGCAGCAAACCCCCCCAGAGCCCGACAGTGGCCCCAAAGGACGTAGAGTCTGACTTTATCACCCCTCGCAAGCGAGGAAAAAGACGGCTGTCAAGCGACAGCTCCAACTCGGAGGGAGAGAGTCTAGACTCTCGAACTCCGCTTAAAATGACCAGAGTGGGAGAGGATGTGATGGCCGACACGGCTACCACCCCTCCCGCCAGCCCAACCGATACCATCATACCGGCTGCCACCAGTGGCCATGACAACGTGGGGAAGAAAAGCCCCCAACCGGCCGACAAGCCGAAGACTGCGCCAACAGTGCAGAAAGACAACCCTGCCCCCAAACTGAGGCAGGATTACCCCTCCAGAAAGGCTGGAAAACGGGAACAACAATTCCGAAGCCAGCCCGACGGCAACTCGCGCAGGAAGCAATTCCAGCCGAGTACCCGGGCACCGGCATTCGTGGACTTCCCGGTGGTGATCCACGACTTAGGCGGCGGATCGGCCAGGTTCGACAAGCTCGGACCATGGCACCGCAGCCAGCTTCTCAGCAACGCGGTGGGAGCAGTGCGCTCCATTAGGCCGCTTCCCTCCGGGAAGTGGCTCATTGGATGC
>JBHNNM010000702.1:0-1199 GCA_048563625.1 Gammaproteobacteria bacterium
GGCGATTTGAAGATTTGTTATAAAAACAACTTCAAAACAGCTGGTTACAAACAAATTGTTAAAGAACGGGTGAGCGAAACAGGGCACTCAAGGGTAAGCTGTCGCTCTAAACTTTAGTTTTCTAACATTTTATGTAATAATTTAGCGGCTTTCATGGTGTTCTTTTGATTTGTTTTTTAGTCGAAACAAATTTGATCATATTTCACCATGAAAGTCGATCTTATTTAAACCTCGAATTTTCTAATAAATTCGTGGGGATACATCAGATTTTGGACAAAATCTCACTCATTAAAGCGGAGAACAACCAAATAAGGAGCAATATATGAATAAAGTCATCGTTAGTAGTATGTTATTAGCTTTAGGCGCTATTTCTGGTTGTGCACATGACTCAACTGAGATAGCTGCAGGCTATAGTAGCCCCTTAAAATACAAAGGTCTTAATTGTGAACAGCTTGAATATGAAGCCATCCGGATCAGTAAAAAAGCAAACCAATTGGCCGGCCATATAGATAAAAATGCCACCGGTGATGACGTTGCAATGGGAGTAGGTTTGGTTCTGTTTTGGCCAGCCTTGTTTTTTATTGATGGAGATGGTGTGGAAACCACAGAATACGCTGCATTGAAAGGTGATATGGAAGCACTGGAAACTGCCAGACTGCATAATAATTGCCTGATAACTTTTCATTCCAATGAATATGATAAAAAACCGGTTGATAATAGTACTAATCCTGTATTCAATGATTCACAGGAAATACAGCCTGAGAAAAAATCTACAAAATTCACTGTTCAAAAACATCGAGGAACAAAAGGCAGTACCACGGATAGTACCATTGAGGCATCATATCTTTCATCTGCAGACATGCAAGTCAGAGGTTTAAATCCTGATGGAAGGTTAAACTATACCAGGACATATTATGATGAAAAAGGTAATGTCATTAAAACTGAAAAATTTGTTAATGGTGTTCGACAATAATCTTAATAAATGCTGTAAGTTATAGATATTTTGTTTATTTCGAACCATAATAAAATATTGAAAATACAGCAAAATAATAATCCAACCTGGTTGTTCTCCGCTTTAATGTGTAGTAGTTCCGACCTGATCTGACAGTCGGCTTGACTTAGTGAGAGTTTCCCGTTTTGATTAAAGGTGTGAATCTTTATAACAAAACAAAAGGAGACTCTCATGTTTCATACTAACA
>JBHNNM010000703.1:0-1196 GCA_048563625.1 Gammaproteobacteria bacterium
TAACTACGATGTTTGCCGATGTGCCCAAGACACAAAGAGGAAGGTGAACAAAGTATGCGATAGCATGGTTGACACACACCGCCATATCAGCGTCCCAGGGTTGAACGATGGACTCATTTCTATTGCAAAGAAAATCGTTCAGGGACTGGCGAGGTTCTTCGAGATGCTCGTAACCAATGTTCGGAGAATCGTCTGTCATTTTTATAATAATGATCGATACGTAATGAAGAAATGAAAGTCGAATACACTGATTCACGTCAGTTTAACATCACAGTGTCCCGCAATGCAAAGTCACAGGCTGATGGAGTTAGACCAGAGAATGAAACAAGACTGGATACGAATTCTATGTACAGTTCTTGTTCCGTTTTCTAGATCTTGATGTTGCCTTAATTTACTTCAGTCCTCGACGACAAGATCTGGTCTTCATTCATGATGGGGGGTTTTCACAGTGGCGTCGCAAAATTTACCGCAGTCGCTGAGAAACGATTTCTTTCTGCAAAAACAGTATTAGTAACTGTTTGCGTCACAAATTGCGTATTTTACTATTCGCTGTCATCGTCATAAAAGAAAAAGAAAGAAAAGGAGAGAGTAGTATTTGCGCGTTGCACGTTTTTCTTTAAAGGAACTAGCCCACGCAGCTTTGGCTAAAATATGATTTTTGGCATCAATTTTTATTGCTTTAAGCACGATTTTTCTGTAGTATTAATTTCTGCTTTGGCCCTTTTAAAATCCGCCAGTTTAAGAGTAACTGTAGTGGTCTAAAAACAGATTGGGGATCTCTCCACGGGATACCGCTATTTACAGAATGCGTAAGCGTCATTACATTTTGTTGTTTTACACCTGTTTTGCAAACAACTGACAATGGTGTCATATCAGGCACGTAATCTGCTCAGACCTACTAATTTGTCGGGCGACTTAACTGGTGGTTGTATGAATAATTTTATAGCTTTCTTTGAGACACAGACAGAATATTGAAAATGGTATATTATACACCGATAATAAAAATAAAAATAAAGTCATAATAATTGCTTGAATGAATGAATGAGTTCTACATGTAATTTGACATCAGTATAATTGTGAGCCAAATGGCTGTATGTTTTGCTTCTCTGCTCAGCTCTTATCAAACAGAAATAAAACAAAATGAATTGCAAGTCCTTAATGTTATGTTTTATTTCCTCCGATGTTTGTGTGTGTGT
>JBHNNM010000704.1:0-1195 GCA_048563625.1 Gammaproteobacteria bacterium
TCGGGCCATCCGTCTCGGGGCCATCCGTCTCGGGCCATCCGTCTCAGGGGCATCCTTCCAATTCAGATCAAGTAAACAGATGTGAATCATTCTTGGCTGAGCGATTCAACTAACTACAAAAGTACAATTCATTCAAAAGCATGTCATTGCAATGCCACGAGCAGCATTAGTCACAGCAACCTGATTAACAGACATACTGGATACAATTCCCTCATATAATGTGCATTTTACGCCTAAACATGTCCTTCCGGTCACACACACACACACACACACACACACACACACACACACACACACACACACACACACACACACACACACACACAAACACGCGCGCGCGCACGCGCATGCAGAAACTCACATACGACGATGCTGGATAGTCCTGACCCAATCTACCTACACAGCCGACTTTTATCATCAAGCAGAGCACCTATACATCGCTGGTCCATACACACCACTCAAAGCTAATCAGACAGTCGCAGCCACTAAAACCATACAAAATGTGAACAAAGCACACCTACCGTCTCGGGGGAGTCATCCGTCTCGGCGACATCCGTCTGGGGGTCATCCGTCTCGGGGTCATCCGTCTCGGGGACCTCCGTCTCGGGGACCTCCGTCTCGGCGACATCCGTCTCGGGGTCCTCCGTCTCGGCGACATCCGTCTGGGGGTCATCCGTCTCGGGGACATCCGTCTGCGAGACGGGGAAGGCCAAGACGAGTGGCACAGACGGATGTGCCTGAAATGGAAAGCCGTGAAACGGAGGGTCCATCCGTCGTGGCTTAACATCTCGGGGACATCCGTCTGCGCCAAACATCTGTGCCATCCGTCTCGGCGCCATCCGTCTCGGGGCCATCCGTCTCAGGGACCTCCGTCTGCGCCATCCGTCTCGGGGCCATCCGTCTCGGGCCATCCGTCTCGGGGCCATCCGTCTCGGGCCATCCGTCTCAGGGGCATCCTTCCAATTCAGATCAAGTAAACAGATGTGAATCATTCTTGGCTGAGCGATTCAACTAACTACAAAATTGCAATTCATTCAAAAGCATGTCATTGCAATGCCACGAGCAGAATTAGTCACAGCAACCTGATTAACACACATACTGGATACAATTCCCTCATATAATGTGCATTTTACGCCTAAACATGTCCTTCCGGTCACACACACACACACACACACACACACACACACACACACAC
>JBHNNM010000705.1:0-1188 GCA_048563625.1 Gammaproteobacteria bacterium
ATTCACAGAGTTTGTAAGACAAAAGCAGGCATAAAAAATGCTCTAATGTGGCAATCAACACAGACGGCAATTCAGCTACTCTCCTTTGCTTCTGGTGAGATTGGTTGTTAGCCTCTAAATAACTGTTCCAAAATGGTGTCCATATAAATGGAACTTAAGCTTTGTTTATCGATCAAAGAAATTAACCAAAAAAACCTGATCAAACAAAGCTTAAGTATGAATAATATTATAACGGAACTGAGCCGTCCTGTACGCCGACGGTTAAAAAGAGTCGTACAATTTAACAAAGATGGTAACTACAGAAGACGGGCTAAAGCCATTTTACTCCTGAATGAGGGTTACAGCAGAAAACAGGTTTCCCAATTACTGAGTGCCAGCCGGACAAGCATCAGAAAATGGGTACAACGCTTTGAACAATTTGGTGAATCAGCCCTGGTTCCGGAAAACCGGGGCAGAACACCCTATAGTATCAATGAAGCCTTATCTCTTATTAAAGTGTCCAGTTCTATTAGACCACAACAAACCGCCTTTTATTTTGGTAAATGCATAAAAAGGTATCATTTTCATTTTTGTATTCAACAACCAACGCCCAAGCATTATTAAACTGTCTGATATCCAGAATGACATCATTGTCAGCACCTTCATTAATTTTATTAATGACATTATCAAAATCACTATTTTCCAATTTATCGACTAATGCACGATTTTCATCAACATCAACTGTTAAGACAGAATATTGTGAAAGCTCCTGAATCGGTTCAATCATTCCATCAGAGCCACAAAAAAAACTTCTCAGAGTATTTTTAAAATCATCATCAAGACCATTAATAGCTGTTGATAAAGACCGATACGTATTTACACCCGCACGAGTCGATTTTTTAATTACCCATAATCGACATTCTAAATTACCAAAATCAGTTTCTTTGATTTGTTCTAAAACTTGAACTTTATCTTGCATAATAACCTCACTAATCAGCAATAAATCCCATGTAATTATTTAATTTTTTATCATAGGTATGTCTTTAAGGATTTTATCATTTCGTTTCAATGATTTACCCATCAGGATAAAATTCCATAATTAGGTTCTACACCAAACTGATAAAGTCCAGTAGACTTATCCCGTTTAGGATGTGCTCTGCCAGCATTTTCTTTCAGGAAAAAATACGTTTTTTCAAGCACATCAGTTAA
>JBHNNM010000706.1:0-1185 GCA_048563625.1 Gammaproteobacteria bacterium
TAATAAAGATAAAGCTGAAAAAAATACTGGTCGCACTATGACCAAAACGAACAATAAACCATAGGGCAAAGCGTTTAGCCACCGCCGTTTTTACCAGCATACTGGCCAGTATAAAAGATAAAATATTGAGCCACATCACCGGATGTCCCAGTTGGGCATAGGCTTCCCGTTCCGGAGTTACGCCAGTCAGTACTATGACAATAATAACCAGTAAGGAAGTCAGATAATTGGGGATTGCTTCTGTGATCCAGAGAATAATGGCCGCAATAAAAATCGCCATCATGGCCAGGTTAGTCCGGGAAAAAGCCTCAGCACCCAGAGACTGGTATTGCTCTAAAGCACGTTTACCCAGAATATCGGGATCAATATTCTCCAGATAGGGTACGCTGGATACAAAAAGGATGGCCAGAAAGGAGATAATGGCCATAGGCAGGCCAATTTGCTCAAGTAGTTTCTCAAAACCGGACTTTTCACGAACGGGAAGGTGTTCTACCCGATAGTTATTCATATCAAGCGGATCAAATGCCACTGATTTGTCTTTGTCCATACCTTTCCTTATTTTTCAGGATCAGACAAATAAATCTCCGTCTGAGTTTACAGGTTACCAGTTTTTATACGGGTGAGCCATTAAGATTGCATTGTAATATTTATTCTGCCCTGTTACTTCTTCTGCCAGCCATGACGGTTTGGTAAAGACTTCATCTTCTGAATCCAGTTCCACTTCGGCAACCACCAGACCTTCATTGTCACCGTAAAACTCGTCCACTTCAAAGGTATGCTCACCGGACTTGACCAGATAACGGGTTTTATCAATAATTCCGTCTTCACAAAGCTTTAGTAAATCTTCAGCATCTGCAACCGGCATCTCTTTTTCCCATTCATAGCGGGTTGCACCCGATGCATTGCCTTTGCCTTTTATGGTCAGATAAGCTGAATCACCTTTAATACGCACCCTGACTGTTCGCTCTGGCACTGTAGACAAATATCCCTGAACAATATGAACCTGTTTTATAGCGTCCTGTTTATAGGCATCGCCTGAAACCAGAAATTTTTTTTCTATTTCAAATGGCATATTGTAATCTCTCTTTTTAAATCACGAATAAATACTGCAGGTTCTAAGGATATTGTTTTACCGGATAATAAACTTATTTTAAAGTAATAACAAATATACGTTAGGGCTTACTA
>JBHNNM010000707.1:0-1185 GCA_048563625.1 Gammaproteobacteria bacterium
CTTAGATCCGCTGTTTCGATCGTATTGCAAGCTTTGTTGTAGTTTCTCAAAGTTTGTCGTAACAAACGCCGCTTTACTCTGCACTCATGATCAAACCAAGGGTTATTTTTATCGTTACCAACTGCAACATTTCTCTGCATACAGTGACCCGCTCTGTAAATTCCCTCATTAAATTTCTGAGGAGCGGCCTCAATGTCAATATCAATTAGATTAACAGCATGTTCAAACAGCGCGGAAATATCTTCTGAAGAATACGTAGCAGAATACTCTTGTGCTTTTGTTTGATCCCATACATACCTCTGGAGCTGATATTTTCTTGGTTTGTTGGCAACGTCGTAAAACGTATTTGAAAGTTTAAATGTCATTTCAACTGGCATATGTTTCGACTCAATTCTAGATACCACGTGTAAATGCGATACCATATGAACAAGACTCCTCGACATAATAAAGTAGTCAATGGTACTTGAGCCATTATGAGCAATATATGTAAACTTTCCATCTTCGTCACCTGGCATAAGGCCATTTAGTATGATGAGATCAAATTGTTCACATACACAAAGGACATACAGTAATGTCTTTTGATGTCCGCCGGAAGCGCGTGTCCTCAGAATCACTATCAACACTTTCATCAATCAAACCACAAGAAGTCAAAGCTGCTTCTCTCGCATTAGTGTTACCTGTCCTTGCATTCAGATCCCCGAATATGATAATGGGAACTTCGGCGGTTTCTTCCAAAATGTCAATAATACAGTGCTCGAGTAGAGAAACTCCATTGTCAATCTCGGTGTCAGCATAGTATAAACTCTGCGATGGGGGCAAATACATACCAATCAGTACACAATCAACGGTCATACCAGTAAGCTCTTTTAACAGTTTAAGAGTGACACAGTTATCAAATTCTACCCGAACATGCTTAACAAAGGAATTAAGTTTTTTTTCTGACTAGTAGGGTTACTCCACGTGATAGTCGGACCGTTTTTGAGTCCGTGAGTCTAACACCAGGTGACACAAAAACATCGTGCAAAGGAAATAGGTGAACAGGAAAACTTGTTGAAAAAGTTTCTGTAAGCAATATGAAGTCAAAACCAGATATATACGATCTCACACAGGGTTGGTAGATAGTACTCAGACCTTCTATATTGTACGTTAGAAACGTTAAAGGGCCCCTGGACACTGATTTTAAGT
>JBHNNM010000708.1:0-1180 GCA_048563625.1 Gammaproteobacteria bacterium
GATTTAATGTATATGCCGACGACTTACCCCGGTATTTCTATTGGGAAAGCCAGAGAACTTTTACAGCAGACGGATAAACTGATTAAAACAGTGCCTGAGGTTAAAACTGTGTTTGGTAAAATCGGGCGTGCTGAAACCGCTACTGATCCGGCACCGTTAACCATGATTGAAACAGTGATCCAGTTAAAACCAAAGAGTGAGTGGCGAGAAGGGGTAACCACTGAATCTCTGCGTCGTGAATTCGATCAGCTGGTCAAGTTTCCGGGGGTTACTAACGCCTGGGTTATGCCTATCAAAACACGTATTGATATGCTGGCAACCGGTATTAAGACACCGGTTGGTATCAAGGTGGCCGGCCCTGTTCTTAAGGTAATTGAGAAAGTAGGTAAAGATCTTGAGAAGGCTTTAAAGGACGTGGAATGCACAGCGTCAGTTTATTCTGAACGGGTTGCCGGTGGCCGTTATATTAAGGCGGATATAGACAGAGATAAGGCTGCACGCTACGGTCTGAATATTTCCGATATTCAGCAAGTGATTATGACCGCCATAGGCGGTATGCGGGTCTCGCAGTCCATTGAAGGCTTTGAACGCTATCCCATTAATGTGCGTTACCCTCAGACCTATCGGGATTCAGTACAGAAAATACGCGAATTACCGCTGGTTACCAAAAATAACCAGCGCATAGCCCTGGCCGATGTCGCAGATATCCGGGTGGAAGATGGTCCTCCGGCCATTAAAAGTGAAAATGCCCGTTTAAACGGCTGGACACTGGTGGATATTGACGGCCGGGATCTGGGTTCCTATGTTGCAGAAGCTCAGAGAGTGGTGGCAGAAAAAGTGGATCTGCCGCCAGGGTATTCTATTTCCTGGTCAGGACAGTATGAATATATGGTGCGTGCCAAGGAACGACTGGCTCTGGTTGTACCGTTGACGCTGGGTATTATTGTTCTGCTGTTATATATTAATTTCCGTAACTTTATTGAGTTCAACCTGAATAATACTGTTTTAAGCCTGACCTCAAGCCAGGTTTAACGCGGCTGATGTTCCGCTTTGATAAAACCCCCATCAAACCGGAAATAATTTTGAGCCACAAAAGCCGGAGCTTATTGAGGATCTTTCTTAAGTTATGACCAGCGGCTACCATAACCACATTAATGGCATCACCGACTGCACCTTTGAG
>JBHNNM010000709.1:0-1166 GCA_048563625.1 Gammaproteobacteria bacterium
ATACAGTATATTGCTGGCTATACACAGTGATTTAGCTGCCTCTGGCACTGAATAACCCTGTTCGAGTACCAGTGCTACCGCTTCTTCTTTATATTCTTTAGAATATTGTTTGTATGTTCGTTTCTGTCCCATTATGACACCTCAATAATTGATTGTTATTATCTCTTATTAAAGTGTCCAGTTCTATTAGACCACAACAAACTTCTACACCCAGATGTTTACTGGACAGTTTAATCAGATTAACCCGGCTGGTTTCAACATCTTCCACCAGGTTGATCACTTTATAGATGATCTGCCCGGTAATATCCTGGTAACTCTGAGCCAGAAACACCTCATTGAGATTGGTCATAAGACTCTTACTATCATTATTGGCAGATTGGAGAAAATCTTTAAGAGTTTTACTTAATTGACGAAATTCTTCTACTTGCATTTTACGCTGGGTAAAACGGTCCCAGTCTTCCAGTAACTCTGTGGTTCCTCTGGTAATGTTTTCACACAAGGGAATAGCACTTTCCACCTGGTTCATGGTGGTATCGGCTGCCTGCTGGGTCATATTGATAACGTAATGGAGTCTTTCCCTGGCATCGGGTATATCACTTTCTGCCAGTTCATTAATTCGGGAGTCGGAACGAAAGTCCTTGAAGGTATCATGAATTTCCCGGGTCTGTTTACCCAATTCCTGAAACAGGCTAGTTTCCTTCATGGTGGCTAATTCATCAAGAATATTTTTTACTTCTTCATCATTACCGGCTTCAGCACTGGCAACAAGATCTTTAGCGCGTTTTATAAACGCTTCATCAATTACAACATCATCAACCATAAAAGATTCTATCCTTGTAACTCAGTATTATTAGAGAACATTATAAGAAAACATTAATTCTCAGGGACATATTTTAAGAAAACAGCTTTTTGAAAATTGTTTCAGGAATACTTTTTCAGGTACCGCTTCAGGAAGGCTTTTACTGGAACACTTTCCTGAACCCCTTTTGTTAGAAACATGCTATTAAAAAATCATTGTGTGCAACGGGCACACAATGATTTAATCTAACTAGTGCTTGGCCGGTAATATTTATTACCATAAAATACAATTAGTTATGGTAAAATAAAACCTTGAAGATTTGATTGGCTAATTTTAACATCCTTTGAATGTGTTTTATAAGTGATTG
>JBHNNM010000710.1:0-1166 GCA_048563625.1 Gammaproteobacteria bacterium
CTGTGCAGTGCCAAAAAATTAGTATGTAGGAGGAAAAATTGACTTATTTGTAACAGTGCCTAACTGTAGAGAGGGAAGGAGAGGAAGAGAAGACTAGTGGTCTGTAGACACTGAGTGAATCATCTTTATTAATGTCAGTGCATGCAACCTGGTTTATAGACTGGTCCTTTGTTTCTTCTTCTTCCTGTGAAGCAACTGCAGTCATCGTGTTGATTATTTTGTCACTTTACAGAGGGTCAGCAGTGCGAAAAAACACCCCCAAAAACAAACAAAACAATAAATATTGTTTTGGATTACTGCAGTCAGGAGGCTCTTGACACAAATGTGTCGATGGCCCAGGCCTCCATGACTTCCTGGGCAGGTCATTCCAGTCTCTGATGGTTCTCAGCAGGAATCAGTACTGCTGGTATTGGGTTCTGCAGCGTTGCTGCGAGAACTGCTGGTTGTGTCTTTGTCGTTGACGTGGGTGGTGGTGGTAGTTGGAGCTTGTTCTGAATTCCATTGGTGGCAATGATGTTGTTGTGGATTCTGTACAGCATTGCCAACCGAGCTGTCTTTCTTCGGCCTTGGAGGGCGGTCCACTTTAGGTCTTCAATCATAGCAGAGGCGCTGGACGTTCTTCTATATCGTTACATGACGAAACACGCTGCTTGATGCTGGGTGGCCTCAATGCGGTCGATAGGTTGCCGGGTGTATCGGTCCCAGACTGTACACGCATACTCAAGAGCTGTGCGAAAACATGATTTGTAGGCCATCTCCTTAATCTTCCTGGAGCTGATCTTCAGGTTTCTCTTGAGGAAGCCTAGGGTCTTGTTGGCTTTTGTGGACACGTTTTTGATGTGCTCGCTCCAGTTCATGTCCCTGCTGATGGTAACACCCAGGTACTTGGCAGTGCTGACAGTCTCCAGTATCTGTCCATGTAGTTCGTACTGGTGTCCCAGGGGTTTCCTGCTGCGAGTCACTGGCAGTGAGGTGCATTTCCCTGGGTGAAAGGCCATATCCCATCATTTCTCCCACTCAGCAAGCTGGTTGAGGTCTCGTAGTTGGGTCTGGTCATCGGGGCAGGTCACCACTTTGTATGCGGCTGTGTCATCCGCAAAGAGCCGAGTTTGGGCTGTCGAGGTTTCAGTAAGGTCATTGATGTAAATGAGGAACAAGCAGGGTCC
>JBHNNM010000711.1:0-1163 GCA_048563625.1 Gammaproteobacteria bacterium
ATCTGGCCCAGGGTGAAAAAGTCAATGTAGATATCAGCGGCCCCATGAAACCGTATTATGAAGCCGGGGAAAAAATATATTATACCCGTTTCGGGCAGATGAATATGACCTGTGATCATTGCCATGATGTCCATACAGGGAAAATGCTGCGCGCTCAGAAACTATCCCAGGGACATACCAATGGTTTCCCGGAATACCGGCTTGAAGCCCAGAAAATGATTAACCTGCCGCAGCGCTTAAGAGAGTGTTTCCGCTCTCTGAGGGCAGAAACCTTTGAGCAGGATTCTGAAGAATTCCGCAATCTTGAAATTTATCTTAACGCTAGGGGAAATGGCCTGCCCATCGAAACCCCAGCTATCCGTTATTAATCTAAATTAAGCAGAAATTTTATAACCGGACTGGCCTTTTAAGAATCGGCTGTACTGGTTGTAAAATTTAACCACCTTGCTTAAGCGCCTGCCGGTGTCAGAAGATGTTCTGATCTGCCCTTCAATCAGGCCGTCAAGAAATTCCGCTACGGTATAGGAAAAACGATTTAAACGCTGTGCCTGTACCATTTCAGAAAGGACCTTAATAAAGCGGATGGAGGACTGAAACTGGATTAAATTATCCAGGTTCTCCGGACTTTCTTCCATGTTTTTAGTACGGCTGTTTATTTCTGATAATAGCTGTTCAAATTCATCGATAAAAACATCCAGTTTTTCGTTATTGCGGATATTTTCAAATTCCTGCAGCCATTGTTCATCAGTTATCTGAATATCGGTATTGAGTTCCTGAAAGGCACTGATCCGTTGATCCAGGGTACTTTGATTAACTTTTCTAATCTCTTCCATTGAATTGAGTGGATCAGATGTTTCATCACTTATTAAAGGGCTGTTTATTTCGTCAGTCTGAATTTCAGCCATGGTATTATGCATATCCCATTCAGGCTGAAACGCCGACTCAAGTATATTTTTATCTTTAGGACGAGTTTTTAAATGCTTAACGTCAGTATTGCTGACACTATCAGAAGAGTTATTATTAATTACTGTGTCAGTCCCTGAAATATTAGGGGCTGTTGATCTTTTGTGGTTAAAAAATAGGCAGCATGGTATTTGTTAAACAAGTATAATGGTTTTGTGAAAAATCAACATACAAGAACACTTACCATGCCAAGAACTATC
>JBHNNM010000712.1:0-1160 GCA_048563625.1 Gammaproteobacteria bacterium
TTCACCCTGACAGAAATCACCAGATTAATTTGGCCTTCTTCTTCCATTTTCCTCTTCGCCTTCTCACACAGGCTGTTACAGAGGAACAATAACTACTTACTTGCTTATGCTTTTCTTCTTCCTTCGTCTTCTTCTTAACCATCGTCCTAACATGACTTGCTAGGTTTATTAAGCGTTAAGCACTTCCTCCTCTTCCACCTTTTCTGGTTCTTTCTTTTTTCTTTTCTTCTCAGCCAATGTATAATATTTACGAAACTGAAAAAGATAACAATGGCGGTTGTTGTCTGAAACATATCTGTCGTCAAGACCATGCCTACCATTACTGTATTTTTCTACTTTCCATGTCCATTATTCTTTCTTAAAGTAAAAGTCCAAGGCTTTTAAGTATGCAAAATGACCATCGAAATGACTGACAAATGAGTCACTAGTTTCAGATTTAATGAAATAAAAATATTTTGTTTTTGTTTAGTTGTGTTTTTAATCGATTTTATTTTCTGTAGGCTTCCCAGGAAGTGACGTCAGTCTGGGGAGTCAGTGCGGTTGCCATCTTAGATTCTTCAGTAAACTGTGTATGCGTGTGGTCGACAAAAAAGTTAACTATGCCGGCCTACTGTGTTGCCGCGAACTGTAACAATTCGCAGACGACCCCAGGTATAACAATGCACGAGCTCCCGCGCAATCGACCCGCATTGAGGCGAAAGTGGATTAAGTTTATACAATTCAAACGAGCTGACTTTCTTGCTGCGCCGCAACACGCCCATTTGTGTAGCGAGCACTTCAGTGAGTGCGATTTCGCAAACCCCATGGAATACCGCATAGGGTTTGCTTCGAAGCTGACACGATGTTCCGGTACTCTTTCAAAATCCTGCCTGACAGGCTCAAACTGATACGGCTGTATCCTTGTGGGTCTCTCGGGCAAAGTATCAGTTTCGTCTTCAGGTAAGACACAAAATGCCTTTTTTTCGTGCATTTATAACCCTCAGATCACAGTTTCACCTACATCTTCGTTCTCAGAGAGCTTTAACGGAAATCGTGTCAGAAATCACCCCTAACTTGTCCTTTAATGATTATTTTTGAAATATCGGAGAATAGTTTTTATACAGCGCGGTAAGCTAGTATAGATCAAAGAATATATAGTACTATATAAATTACCTGTTCAC
>JBHNNM010000713.1:0-1158 GCA_048563625.1 Gammaproteobacteria bacterium
GCTAACCGATCGAAGTCCGTTTCAGACAATAAGATGTGTATCCAGAGGAGAGTTAACCATGACGACATCAATGCAGAACAACCCAAAGCACCAGTCAAAACAGTGGTCTAAAGCTGGATTACTTTTATTGGCAGTTGGCTCAACCTTATTGTCTGGCTGTAGTTCATTGGGTCTTGGGAGTAGTGAATATGGATGCCCAGGTATGCCTGACGGTGTGCGCTGTTTATCCGCTCGTGAAGTCTATGAGCTTACCAGTAATGGCGCTGCACCCAAGACGATTGATGCTGTGGCGACTCGAATTGGTTCTCCCTCTGGGTATTCACAATCTGATTTAGAAACAGGACTGCTGAGCCATCCAGCATTCCCCGAGACGCAGCAATCTGCACCTATTCGCATTCCTTCAAGGGTAATGCGGATTTGGATTGCGCCTTGGGAGGATGACCGTGGGGATCTGAATTTATCCAGCTACGTGTTTACCGAAATTGAACCGCGCCGGTGGGATATTGGGGTGTCAGCACCTCGAACGGTTTCGCCAGTGCTACGTCCACTTCAGACTCAAAGCGATTCAGCCTCAGCGGGAGCTGATGGTAAGCGCGTTAACTTGAGTATCTACGGAGAAACTAACGAATGACAAATGCAGTTCGCACCATTCAAACTCAGCGCCTAATGACCATTGGTGCGCTTGGTTTAATGGCGTTAATGATTTCGGAGCCCTCATTTGCGGGCACCGGTGGTGATGCTTTCACCGATGTGTGGGATACCCTAAAAGATTGGACCCAAGGTACTTTGGGACGGATCGTAGCGGGAGCCATGGTTCTGGTGGGTATTGTGGGCGGTATCGCTCGCCAAAGCTTGATGGCTTTTGCCTTGGGCATTGGTGGCGGTATGGGTCTCTACAATACGCCAACCGTCGTTGAAAGTGTTATGTCTGCAACCTTACCTGTTGTTGCTAGCACTCAAGAAGTCATTGGCACAACAGTTCCAGCAATCAGCGCCGTTTTACTGGGCACCTGATAAACTCTATAGAGACCTTTAAAAGGTTTGGGTCTACAAAGTCACTGCTTTGTGGACCCAATTTTTACATTCTAAATTCATTATTTGTAACGTTGCCTAGTAACTCGTTACTCACAGTTTTAAATAGTTTCGCCAAAGTATTTT
>JBHNNM010000714.1:0-1156 GCA_048563625.1 Gammaproteobacteria bacterium
ATGAAAAGTCTGATGGAAGATGTTAGGAAATTTATGAATAATGTGTCCCACTTTCCTGGTTCTGAAATTCAACAGAAAAGGTTATAGGGGTGGACACCTTTTAGGATCAGCTATTTAGCTTCGTGCCCTACGTTACGAGCGCGCTCTGGCCTATGAGGATTTGGGACAGAAGTCTCCTGCTCATGCCAAGTTCGAGAAGATATATGTTGAAGACCCGGATTTAGAGGATGTAAGAATGCGTTTACATTTGCAGGAGACAAACTATGGGCATTGAAGAAACCCTCAAACGACAAGCCATTAATAAGATTATTGCTGATGTTAAGGGGCTGACCGCAGCAGAATTAGAAATTGTTGGACATGGTCTTATATCGATTTTAGAAAACCAGAATCTAATTCATCGAGGTTTGAATAAAGAAGGCAAACCCGTTGGATACACCGTTGATTCTTTTTCGGATAATAGGCAGATAGTTGGTGAATTTAGTACTGAATCCAAATATTTTGATACTCCATTTAACAAACTTGAAAAAGATGTTAACCACGCAAAGAAAGAAGCACCTAAATTAACCACACTTTATTTAATTTCAAATCAAGAATGCCCCAATTCTAAATGGGAGGATGTCAGTAGTACAGTTCAACGTCAATTTGAACATGATGGATTTCATATTTACGACTCTCGACGCTTTGCGGAGACCATATATAGTGAAATGGTCAAAAAAAGCGAGAAGATAGAGTTTTTCGCAGATTTTCTGCCGTCACTATCTGACATAGCAAACGAATATGTCTTTTCAAATAAAGTTCCACGTTTACCAGACTCTTATATAGAGGATAAACCAGCAACAGATGGGCTTTTATCCTGTATAAAAAACAATTCAATTGTAGTTGTGCATGGAATAAGTGGATGCGGAAAAACATGTTCAGTGATTGATTACACATGGCGTCATAAAGATCTATTCGACAATATAATTTGGATAAATGGTGATAACCTGCAGGTGTAGTAGTTCCGACCTGATCTGACAGTCCTCCCGTTTTGAAGGCGTCTGTCAGATTAAACCTGAGCTAAATTTTTTTCAGCCCGGACTGATTTCCCATCAGTTAATGTTTCTATGGGTGTTCTTCCACAACACATTTTTCCCTGATGGGTACGTTCATTATTATA
>JBHNNM010000715.1:0-1154 GCA_048563625.1 Gammaproteobacteria bacterium
CATTCTCACTACAAGCTGAAAAGGGGCTATCTGTCTTAATCGTTGGGAAAAACCAATGTTTTTGCACAGTTTATTAAGTTTCTTTTCACTCAATACGACTTTTAGTTTTTTTGATAATGTGCTACTTCTCATTTGAAGCCTTTTTGTTGATGAATAATTGCCTGAATAACAACTATTTGATCATCAAATTGGCTTCATTTCAATTCCTAAAGATCATACCTATGATGACCATTTAAGTATTTTATAACTATGCAATATGCATCTGCTTATTGCACTTTACAATTTTGGATTTAAACCGCCATTTGCTCTATAATCCTAAGTTAATATTAACCATTTCAGCCAAACATCAAAAAAGGCAATACAGCATGATGGAAATGAACTTTGAAACCGCTCGCCACAATATGATTGAACAGCAGATCAGGCCATGGAATGTTATTGATCCCGTTGCCCTGGAGGCACTGGAAACGATTCCAAGAGAAAATTTTGTGGCCGATGAGCTAAAAGAGGCCGCCTTTTCTGATGTGGAATTACCCATTGGCCATGGTCAGCTTATGCTGGCGCCAAAAATAGAAGCCAAAATCCTGCAGGCCATGCAGGTTAAAGAAACCGATAAAGTACTGGAAATCGGTACCGGCAGCGGCTACCTGACCGCTCTGCTGGCTCATCTTGCCGATACGGTTATCACTGTCGAGCTGTATGAAGACTTAAGTGAACTGGCCAGAAAGCGTGTTGAAGCCGAAGGCATTAAGAATGTCAGGTTTGTGGTTGCCGATGCGGCTAATGCTTATAGCGGCGGCGGGCCCTATGATGTCATAGTAATAACCGGTTCAGTACCCGAATTGCTGGAAAGCTTTAAGCAGAGCCTGAAAATTGGAGGCCGTCTGTTCGCTGTCACTGGAGAGTCTCCGGTTATGGAAGCGACTTTGATCACCCGGGTATCCGAAAAGCAGTTTTCTGAGCAGTATTTGTTTGAAACTGACCTGCAACCGCTGGAACATGTGAATAAAAAGTCCAGGTTTGTTTTTTAGTTTGACCCTCACCCTGACCCTCTCCCTCCGGGCTGTATCTTGGTCACATCTTTTTACCAAGCAGGGGAACTTATTTGGGGTTCATGGATCAGATATCAAAACCATACAGGAAATTGGTATCATGAG
>JBHNNM010000716.1:0-1151 GCA_048563625.1 Gammaproteobacteria bacterium
ATCCATTTCAGGCATTTCAATATCAGAAATAATCATACTGATAGGCTCCATTGTGTGGGGATCACCGTTCTGATAGTCTTTTAAAATTTGTAATGCCACCTTGCCGTCAGGAGCTGAAATATGCTGCAGACCGAGACGATCAAGGGCTGCAATGGTCTGTTTCATGGCCATGCTGGAATCATCGACAATCATAACCAGTTTGCCAAATACTGCTTCAAGTTCCTGGTTAGGAATATCTAAATCGTCTGTCTGAATGATTTCCAGACCCAGAACTTCTGCCAGTACTTTTTCAATATCCAGTAGTTGCACCAGTTCATTATCAATCAGGGTGACACCGGTAGTATAACTGGCAATACCTGTACCCTTGGCAGGTGGAGAGATATTTTTCCAGTCACAGAGAATAATTTTATCAACACCGCTGATCCATAATCCCTGGTGGGAACGGTTAATTTCTGTTGTAATCACAGAGCCCTGCTTAATCTGTTCTTCACTCAGGGTACGATGTGTAGCTCCAACTGCTTTAGCCAGGTTGATGATAGGCAGGGTTTTATTCCTCAGTTCAGCGACGCCGAGAATTTTGGGGTTGGATGAGGGTAATTGATGCAGCGGCGGGCAGGGAATAACTTCCTTGATTTTTAAAACATTAATGCCAAATCGACGTCGGCCTCCAAGATAAAAAAGCAGCAGTTCCAGTCGCTTTGCAGAATTAGAAGTTGTGGTCATATTATTACGTGCCCTGAAAATACGAGTTAAACTTGTCCCTCACCCTGGCCCTCTCCCGGAGGGAGAGAGAATTTAGGAGTGAGTATTTATTTAGAGTATAGCGACCAATTGGAAAAAAGCTGTAATTTTTATAAGGTGAAGGTGTTTTAATAATGAGGCGGTGGAGTTTCTTCGGATTCCTTGGCTGTGGCTTCCTGTAGATTGGATAACTGGGTCTTTAAATGGCTTAAATGGCGTTCAAAATCATCAATCTGCTGCTGTTGATTAAAAATAACCTGGTTAAGCTGTTCAATGGTATCTTCCTGAAGTGCACTGCGAATTTCCAGCTCCATAATTCTTTCTTCAAGGCTGTGAGGGTTTTGTGAGGAGGCTGTTTCTATATCAGACATGGATAACCATTTTTGTTACACTTATTTTTACTTAACTAG
>JBHNNM010000717.1:0-1144 GCA_048563625.1 Gammaproteobacteria bacterium
ATGGAGCATAATACTTCACCATTACCTGCGGGAACCAAAGTCGATGAATATATTATCGATAGTGTACTCGGTGGTGGTGGCTTCAGCATTGTTTACAACGCGCACCTGGAAGCAGAGCCTGAGCAGACGGTGATTATCAAGGAGTTTATGCCCAAAAAACTGGCTAAGCGGGTTAATAATACCGAAGTAGTCAGTCTGGATCCCTCTGCACCGGAATCCTATAACAAGGGACGCAAGCTGTTTTTTCAGGAAGCCAGCACCCTGGCAACCCTTAAACACCCCAAAATTGTTGATGTCACCAACTTTTTTCAGACCAATGGCACCGCTTATATGGTGATGAAAGATGAAAAAGGCGTCAACCTGCAGGATTATATACACAAGTACAAGGGTAATTTAAGCGAAAAACTGCTGCGTAAGGTATTTCCCCAGCTGCTTTCCTGTGTCAAACTATTACATGATCGCAATCTGCTGCACCTGGACATTAAACCCAGTAATATTCATTTACGCCTGGGCGGCAGACCTTTGTTGCTGGATTTTGGCGCGGTGAGGGAAAAAATGAAAACCCGGCTGTACGATACACGTATTGTGGCTACCTCCGGTTTTGCTCCTATTGAACAGATCACCGAACGCGGCTATATGGGCACCTGGACGGATATTTATGCCATTGGCGCCACCATGCGCAGCTGTATTGAAGGCAAGCCGCCACCACCAGCCAGTAAACGTATAGAAAACGATCCTATGAAACCGGCTGTCGAAGCCTTTAAAAAGAAATACAGCCTGACCCTGCTGCAGGCCATAGACTGGGCCATGGAACCGGATCAACGCTTGCGTCCGCAGACCTGTGACGAACTGCTGGACATGCTTGAAGATCTGCCTGACATTGAAGAAACCTCTTCCTTCCTGGACAGGCTGAGCTTCAGTTCATTGTGGAAAAAAGCTAAATAAACAGACTGACATCGGCTTTAGCGGCCTTTGGCAGAAAGCTGGCGGCTCCGACCCATTCACTAACTTCATCAATAAACTCATCCTGGGCATAATTAAATAAATCCACAGTCATCTGACAGGCCACCATTTTGACACCGGCTTCAACAGACATTTCCCTCAGCTCAGCAATACTGGCCACACCTTTGGACTTTGTGGTCTG
>JBHNNM010000718.1:0-1143 GCA_048563625.1 Gammaproteobacteria bacterium
TAATCAGGTTGCCTATGTCGTGTTCGGCATCAAACGAATATATGTCACTCATGCCTTACTATCAAAAGGAGAGTAAATTTGAGGTGGAGGACTCTATTTCCGAGTTACTCCTAAATGCCAGGGTGGCTAACACCACCATTTGGAAACCCTTCCACGAAAGACTGCCAGATTTCAGCTCGATCCAACTTCCAGATCGTCTGCAGACCGTAGAACAAATTCCACTAAGAAGATTGATAACGGAACTGGCCGATCAAAACGAATTGGTAGAAGATACAGCCGGCAGTTACCCGGCCTGGTTGTATGCGGTTGTAGGAACACTCGTTCTGGTCATGATTTTAACAGCACTGACTTATAAATGTAAGGGTAGGTGTCTAAGAGGGTCAGCCAGACGGCGGGGTGACGGAGGGAATTCCGGGGCTGCGGCCGAGGCCCCGGGGATGCAGATGGTGTCGGTGACGACGACCGGGGGCGGTGACGACGCTCTGAGAGGGGTGGTACCCTCCGCACCACTGCTGCGCCGCGACGAGGAGCCGATGGACGTCGACACTCCACCGGAGGCCGAACCCAGGCCACTGCCCTTCGCCAGACTCTTCGGGGGCGGTGGTTCCAACGCCTCTGCGCCGACGCCAAAACCGAGGGAGTGAGCAACTTCTCTCTCGACCGACCTGGCGCACTCCAACAACGAGGCGGCGACAGCGACGGCCTTCCGGGGACTGCGGCGTCTGTGGCTGGGACCGTCAGGGCGCGATGTCTTGTGTCCACCGGCACAAGGGAGACGACACCCGGATCCAGTAACTGTTCCAGTATGATGTATCTGGAGATACATCTGTTCCAGAGACATGTGACTCTTTATTCGCTTGTGTGTAATGTATCCTGTGGATACATCTGTTCGAGAGACCTGACTCTTTATTCGCTTGTGTGTAATGCATCCTGTGGATACATCTGTTCGAGAGACCTGACTCTTCATTCATTTTATGTAATGTATTTGGAGATACATTTGTCCTAGAGACAGGACTCTATGTTTATTTTTGCGAAGATGTATCCAGAAATATACCGGGTCCGGAGAGTTCCGGAAACATATAACCTATACGTCAGTTTGGTTTTCAATTTGGTTACTCTGAAGACATATACACCTGTATTAGG
>JBHNNM010000719.1:0-1142 GCA_048563625.1 Gammaproteobacteria bacterium
TCTCTGCAGTCTTTGCTTTATTTCGGGACTTGTGTGTAATTTCAGTCATTGCACGCCATAGTGATGCAGTATCTTTGTTATCATTGATCAGTTTTGCGAAGTAAGCTTTTTTTGCTGCTCTGACTAAACTCGTGACTTTATTCCTTTGTTTCTTGTAGTCCTCAAATTTCTTATCGCGTTTGAGTCTGTCACGAAGTTTCATAGCCTTGATAATTTCAGATGACAGCCATTGAGGAAGTGTAGGGTGTTTGACTCGTCTCTTCCTAATTGGCGCATGCTTTTCAACAACAGGAAGAAAAGCTTCATACCAGGCTGTTAGCGCTTGATTCGGCTCTGAAAAGCTGAAAACATTGACAAAAGGAGCGAGGCTCAAATCCCAAAGAAAGGCATCCTGGTCAAAGTGTTTAAAACAACGATATTGGACGGTTGTATGGCCTTTGGTCATATTTTTGGGCTGTTTGCATGACCATGTGCAAATGACTGGACAGTGGTCACTGACGCTGATATCAGAAACTCGTACTTTCGATAACATCTGTTCATTATTTGTATATATATGATCGAGCAATGTAGCAGAGGTTTGAGTTATTCTTGTCGCACAGCGTATTTGTTGGCGCAAACCAAACAAAGACGTTGCAGATGACCAGGTAGGTTGGGGTTTGAGGAGATCAATGTTGAAGTCTCCAAGAAGAACAATGTTTGGGTTACTTTCACAGACCTTGTCCATCATTTGCACAAAGTCGTCAAACCAGGTATGTGTAGCTGCAGGGTTTCTATATACATATCCAACTAGAACAGCAGGGGAGGCTGGGTGTTTTATCTCCACCCATATGCATTCTACCTTCTCGGACTCGAGATCATTTCGCCTCTTCGTGAAGGTTTTGATACTTTGGTGAATATATAGCGCCATACCAGTATGACCCTGGTCTGCAGCATCACGTCGAATGATAGTATAGTGAGGAATAGAAATTGATTCATCACTAAAACGTGCACTAAGGCGCGTCTCGCTGAGTCCAAGAAGGTGGATAAATGGAGAATCATTTAACAACATGCACACGTCATGTACCTTATTATACAGATGATATACATTTGCGTGCCCTATGCGTAGTCCATCGATTGTCTTAAGAGTGGTCATGATCATTGAA
>JBHNNM010000720.1:0-1138 GCA_048563625.1 Gammaproteobacteria bacterium
TGGGGAAATGTTCTCGTTTGATCGCTTTGTTCAAGTCTCTTGGGTCTAAGCAGATTCTCAGTTTCTTGGGTGTTTCTACAATGACCATGCTGTTCACCCAGTCTGTTGGCTCTTCTTGCTTCTTGATCACGCCATCATTCTCCATCCTCTGGAGTTCTTCCTTGACACGATCATGGAGTGCTACTGGTACCTTTCTTGGAGCATGTACCACAGGTGGAACACTTGGGTCGAGCTTGATTTTGTATTCTCCAGGAAGACAACCTAATCCCTTGAATGAGTCTGCGTACTCTTCTGTGATATCAACACCAACTGAACAAAGTCTCTCAATGAGTCCTAGTCTCTGGCACGCCTCAACACCTAGGATTGCTGTGCTGTCCATTTCTGTCACGAAAAATTGGACATTGTGTTGTACATTCTTGCAAACACATGTGAGGTTTGTTGTCCCTAGTGTCTTGATGTGATGTCCAGAATATGATGTTAGTCTTGCTCTTGACTTTGTCATCTTCTTGTCACTGACTCGACTCAGTGTTTTGAATACTCTGTGCGAAATGATATTGCACTTAGCACCTGTGTCTAGCTGAAAGTTCACTTTGACCCCTTCAACCTCTATGGTTTTGTACCAGCCTGTGTTCACAGCACTGATGTCTTTCTGATTTATTGTCCCAACAAAGTATTCTGTGTCTGAGCTATCAGAGTCATCAACTGTGTTCACTCTTTGTTTGTGTGAGTGATTGGACACTTTCTTCTTTGTCCTACAGATCTTCTCGAAGTGATTCTTTGCGTTACACTTCCGGCAGACTTTACCCATTGCTGGACAGGGAGCATCACCATGTTGCCTACCACATCTACCACATGTATGTGTAGCTGCATTGGACTTTGAGTCTTTGTGTCTCCAGTTCTTCTTCTTCACTGCATGTACACCTTGTTCAGTTTCATCTGTCATTTCTTTGAGTTGCTGAACTGAAACTTCGTCCACTCTAGCTACCTCTATGGCTCTTTCTAGAGTTAAATCTGAACCAATGTCAATGAGCTTCTCACGCACTTTGGCGGATTTTGTGCCAAACACGATTCTGTCTCGCACAATGTCATCTTCTGCTTGTCCATACTCACAGTCTTTCACCAGCAGTTTTAATGCGGT
>JBHNNM010000721.1:0-1137 GCA_048563625.1 Gammaproteobacteria bacterium
CCGGCTTTTGTGGCTCAAAATTATTTCCGGTTTGATGGGGGGTTTTATCAAAGCGGAACATCAGCCGCGTTAAACCTGGCTTGAGGTCAGGCTTAAAACAGTATTATTCAGGTTGAACTAAGTACTCTGGCAGCAGCAGAATCCGATGCTGAATTTCCAAAAGGTTGGGAGAACGGGCCCATTCACCATTCGGGTAAAATCCTGGGTAAGGAAACGGCCATTCCTGCAGATTTACCACCTATTGTGATTGAAACCATGAAAACCTATAACTGGGTCAATGATGGAAAAGGCTCGGCCTATAATGTTCGCCTGAATCCGGAACAGAAAGCCGGTAATTACCAGGACGGCCCTACCGGGGTACTTGAACTGACGGATATTAAGGGGCTGCTGGTCACGGATCATTTAGTGGGTGAACCTCAGTATGGGGCCTATAGCTATGACGGTAAGGATATCTCTGATGCACATCCTTCCTTAAATCCCAGTGCCTGTACAACCTGTCATTCCGGTTATGGTGATGCCTGTATAAATGGAGTTTGTACTAAATAATCAAATTATAAGGAGATAAGCTGTGGCCTTTAAGCAATCCATATCCATTAATAAAGCCGTAACCATCGTCCCGATTATTATTCTACTGGTGGTTGGAATTTTACAGGGTGTCGTGCGTTATTATAGTGATATTGATAAGGCCATAGCCAATCGGGTTGAACTGGCCAAAGTATCGGCTCAGCCTATTTTAAATCTGATGACCCGCTCTGTGGGCGGCGGTAATTATGCCAATATTCAGGATGCTGAAGCACTGAATCTGTTCAAGGCCAATAAAGCCATTGAGTTTTTTTCAGTCAATGGCAAAACCGATTTGCAGAACACACCATTTACTGCCTTATACGATGCCCAGACCGGTAAAATTTACCGTACCACCCAAGCGGATGATTATTTGTCTTCCCGTCAGTCAAAATTAAATAAAATTGAAACAACCCTGGCAAAACTCCCCCCTGAACATAAAAAAAGATCCAAACTGGAAAAAATAAAGGCCAGACTTACTGCAGAAATAAATGCTTATGAACTACAAAAGCAACAGGCTGCACAACTGAAAAATAAATACCAGAAACCTGCAACCGAGCAGTTACAGGATAATTA
>JBHNNM010000722.1:0-1137 GCA_048563625.1 Gammaproteobacteria bacterium
TTTATGGCGTGACACTCCCCACTAACGTAGGCGAGGCAAGTCCTCTGGGAGAATCGACAGGATATGGCGTGACCGACACACCCCATTGAAAAAGGCAGTCTGTGCTCATCCATACGTGTCAATTTTAACCAGTATCTTATACAGCGAACACTTGCATTAATTTGAATAGGAAACCTTCCAACTTCTCCATACACAAGATCATTTGGGGTTCTCCTGTCTACACCTAAATAACGTTTCAAACCAAACAAATGTACATTATCAATCACAGAAGAGCTACTATCCAGACCCCAAATCTCTGCCCCATAGAGAACAATTGGTTGTACTTGAGCATCAAAAATCTTCAAAAAAACATTAATAGAATTGCAGTCAATTCTATATAATTTACTCATAATGCACAGCAGCGCCCTTTTTGCTCTACTTACCAAATCTTGACAAGCATGGTAAAAACTAAGCCTTGTAGAAAAACATATACCAAGATATTTATAAGAGTTCACCACTCTCATCATACAACCATCGTAGATCCATCTTTCTCTGGCACCTAAATACCCTCCCTTCCTAAACACCACTATATTACTTTTATTCATATTTACTTTAAGTTGTAACCTTGACGCAGCACTAAACAGACTGTTAAGCTGAGTCTGCAGACCAATAACAGTTTCAGATATCAATATCATGTCATCTGCAAATAACAGTATCACTAACTGGACAAAATCACTGCTCAGGCTTACTCCATGTCTGCCGTTATTAATAATATCAAGAGCTAGGTCATTAATAAACAGTGAGAATAAGACAGGGCTGCACACATCACCCTGTTTCACACCACGGGTACACTTAATATAGTCTGTAAACTTAGCACCACATCTAATTCTAGCCTTCACATTTTCATACATACTTCTAACGCACTTATACAGTCTACCCTTAATACCATTTTTCAGAAGAATAGGCCAAAGTAGTTTTCTCGATATCGAATCAAAAGCCTTTTCAAAATCTATAAAGGCCACATACAACTTTCTATTTAAGGCAAATTGCTTCTGAATCATTGCCATCAGTGTAAACATATGGTCAACAGTTGAGTAGTCCTTTTTGAAACCCGCTTGACATTCTCCCGTTAAATTGTTCTGTTCAATCCACTCCTGT
>JBHNNM010000723.1:0-1135 GCA_048563625.1 Gammaproteobacteria bacterium
ATGCAGGAACAAACAAAACTTGCTTCCCCACCTATATCATTTCTATCTGCAGGTCACTATTCCTGTTTTGCTATAACATAATCTTTATAACAAAATGGGTTTGGCGAACTGTAAAACAAAATTAAAAACCACTGACTCGGATGTTTTCAGGATTGACCAATAACAGGGAGACCGGATTAGGTTTGGGAATCAGGGCAAGTCATAAAGGAATAGATGGTAGACATTGTGGGCTTTCATGTAATTCAAATCTCCCCCTTTTGAAAACCTCTTCCAATTTTGACAGGCACTTTACAGAGACCGTTTTGCCGAGATGTGAAATATTTAACATCAAGCCCGAATCCCAACAACACCGACTTGCGGCGTCTCTATGCACGTTAAGCAAGTCGTTTCTCTTACGGTGAATCAACATGGACCTTTGCCTTTTACAAAAAAATCGGTCAACTGATAAAACAGGACGGTGGAGAAACCCTGGGGGATGTTGAGCTTATTTACCCGTTTCCGATCATAACAGGTGGCCTTTACAGGGTGCAGATCTTTCCAAAAAACGACGATTCGGTTTCAATTATTCAAGTGAATTCGCCCTGCCAGAGGTTGTGACACAGGAATGTATGTGGCGTCTTTGTGAATCAGGTCGTTTTTCTTACGGTGAATCACCGCGGACCCCTCCCCTTGAGGGAACTTCACTCCACCGACGACACAATAGATATAGTGTGGAGAGACCCTGGGGGATCTTTAGTCTTTTCACGACCTGTTTCCGATTACGAGTGAATTCCCCCTTCCAGAGGCTGTAGGTGACACAGACATACATGTATTGCCATCTTTGTGAAGCAGGTCGTTTTTCTTACGGTGAATCACCGCGGACCCCTCCCCTTGAGGGAACTTCACTCCACCGACGACACAATAGTGTGGAGAGACCCTGGGGGATCTTGAGCCTGTTTACGACCTGTTTCCGATTACGAGTGAATTCCCCCTTCCAGAGGCTGTAGGTGACACAGACATACATGTATGTGGCGTCTTTGTGAAGCAGGTCGTTTTTCTTACGGTGAATCACCGCGGACCCCTCCCCTTGAGGGAACTTCACTCCACCGACGACACAATAGATATAGTGTGGAGAGACCCTGGGGGATCTTGAGCC
>JBHNNM010000724.1:0-1133 GCA_048563625.1 Gammaproteobacteria bacterium
TCACTTCGCAGTGCACAGCATCTTGGTCAGAAGGTCCCGGAAGGACCTGTATTCTTGGGATGAGCTGTGGGCTGTTAGGTATGATCAGGTCCAGGGTGTTGTCAAGGTGTGTAGGTTCCTCTACTAGCTGTTCCAGACCTTAGTCGTTCAGCATGGTGATGAACTCGTGATGAAGTCGTGGGCAGGCAGGTTTAGGTTTCAGGGTCATCAGTTTGCAGTCCCAGCTGGGGAAGTTGAGGTCACCGCCAGTGAGGACATGAGCGTTGGGGATAGCTGTAGCTTGAGCAAGAGAGACGTTGAACCATGACAAGGTAACTTCACCAGCAACATCCGGTCTGTAGTGCAGATGTAGAGGGTTTCTCTTCCTTGGAGTCTGAGCTTTACCCATAACATTTCGCAATCCTCTTGTAGCTCTGGCACCTCGTACCCCACCTCCATGACGGTTCCTGTCCTTGCGGTACACCTTGTAGGTATCAGGCAGGATTTCAGCATCTGCCTGGGATGGTTCAAGCCAGCGTTTGTTCTTGGTGGCTTGCTCAGTGTCGGCATCTTCAAAGGTTGTGTTCAGGTAGGCCCAGTACGCTCTCTGCAGCTGGCGCTGGAATTCTGTTTGGAGTTGTTTGCACAGGACCTTCAGTTCCTCTGTGCCTTGATTCTGCATCTTCTTGAAAACATGGACCCTCTTCTTGATGAGCTGGCCAAGAGTGGGCGAGATCCAGGTCTTACTCTCCTTGACCCGAGCCTGCTTGTATGGGATGCAGTCACTGATTGCCGTAGGAAGAGTGTCTCTGAACAGGGTCCACATTTCTTCATTGGTGGCTGAGTCCTTCGGTGGTTCCATCCTGTCAGCCAGGTCAGTCATGGCTCTCCTTAGTTGGTCCCAGTCCGCCTTATAGTACAGTGGAATGAGATGTTCTTGATGTTCACTGTAAGAAAAATGGACCTGCTTTACAAAGACGACACAGTCTCTGTCACTGCCTCTCACAGGGTAAAGATTCCCCATGGTTTCTCCGCTGTCCTGTTGGTGGATTGATTTTTTCTCAAAGGGAAAGATCACTGTAGATCTTTGAATAAATGCATGATTATAACATATGCTGAGCTGGAGCTGTGCATACCATTTTGATGACCTGGAC
>JBHNNM010000725.1:0-1132 GCA_048563625.1 Gammaproteobacteria bacterium
AGAAAGGCCTGCCTGCCAGGCAGGCCTTTCTTCTGTCGCCACTCGTTCTCTCTCTGCTTCTTCTCCCGTTCACGCTGTGCCACCAGCTTGGCGTTTGGGGCATTGGTGCAGTCCCGACAGAAGTGGCCCTCTTCCCCGCACTTGAAACAATACCCCCTCTTCGGCTTCCGGGTCTGTGCACTGGTTGTGTGAGCGCCAGCGTGAACGTGATAGCCCTCCACGTGTGTAGTGGGACGTCGTCCTTTTGAAGACTCTACCCTTCGAAAATGCAAAGTACAACCGCCGCTGAAGTTCGCTGCCATCAAACTGTCCCCGCTCTTGCACATCCTTCATGCGGTTGTACGTCAAGAGCAGCAAGTCGGACAACGCCTGGTCCTTCTTCGGGCGTGTCTGACAGATCTCAAGGTACTCTTCTTGCGGAGATTTCAATACCCCGAGCAGCGTGGTCAAATGCTTGACGATGACCATGGCGTCGTTGGAGCCGAGAGCGTTGACCTGCTGGAGTGCGGCTCCCCTTAGACTGCGTCGCACGTACGCCGCCTTGTCGCTGATGGCCTCGTCGTCAATGGTCTGGACGACCTGCTGCCGCCACTCCTCGAATGTTGCCTCCTGGTTAGAAGTAGGCGGAAGACCGGAGAACAGCTTTAGCTTCGGCGTCGTCACGGTCGGCAGCACGTGGACTTTGACGTCTCTGGGCCCCGAGCTGCGGAGTTGCTGACTCAAGGCCGCCATCTCCTCCTCGTGTCGCATCTGCAGCTGCTCCATCTGCTCCTTGAGCGCATTCAGCTCGGCCCTTGCCCTTGGGTCGTCAGTGGGGTCGTGGTGGTCACCCCGATGTTCTTCTTCAGCCATGGTTCGTCTGGCACTGGCTAGAGCCCTATGCTAGTTTTTGTTTTGTTTTTGTTTTGATGTTACTTTCAACAGACACTGCCCCACATTGGGCGCCAGAAAATGTAAACCACCTGACAATGGTTGAGAGTGGGTGATTTACGGGGTGAGCTCGTTGTGTCTGTCATACACACCGTACAATACAGAAAAGACTACAAAAGGGATGTTACGTTTGTTTGTAGTTTAATTAATTTTGATAGACACAGACTAATAATGATGATAATAGCCGGTCGGCCCGCAAGCG
>JBHNNM010000726.1:0-1130 GCA_048563625.1 Gammaproteobacteria bacterium
GCCACTGGCTGATCAGATTAGTCATCAGTCAGCAAGTTAAATTTAACTTAACGACTAATCACATGAAAGCAAATCAATGAGCTATTAGTCAGCTGTTGGCCAGATCAAAGTCACTGGCTATGTTCAAGGCAAATCAAGAAGATGCTGGCCAGTCAGATCAAAGTCATCAACAAGTCACTGGCTAATGGCCAAAGTCAAATCAACAAGAATGCTGGCCAGTCAGATCAAAGTCATCAACAAGTCACTGGCTAATGGCCAAAGTCAAATCAACAAGATGCTGGCCAGTCAAATTAAAGTCATCAACAAGTCACTGGCTAATGGCCAAAGTCAAATCAACAAGATGCTGGCCAATCAGATCGAAGTCATCAACAAGTCACTGGTGAATGGCTAAGTCAAATCAACAAGATGCTGGCCAGTCAAATTAATGTCATCAACAAGTCACTGGCTATGTTCAAGGCAAATCAAATCAGATCCAGTTTAAGCAGCATATGTGGCTGTGCAAAATGCAACAGATACTAGAATGCACTACCCAAAGATAAACAATCCCTTGCCAGTCCATCAACATTTACAAATAAAATAAAAGCATTCTTGGGAGCAAACAAACAAAACCATATTCACTTACTTTCCCTCTCTACTTATTAATCACCACTGAAGAACACATATATATATACGATTTTTTAGTTTTGTTTTAAATATATATATTTAAAACAAAACTAAAAAATCACATGCGTTTCCTAAAAAAAGACATAATTATGTCAAACTCATGCAATGTAAAGAAATCAAAATCAACGTCAAGCAAGCATAACTGCTTTCCTTGTGAGGTTACTCAGTTGCAAGCATGGGGAAGAAAAAGCCCAATTAGAACTAAGTAGATTCAATGGGTACCTCATTAGAGTTGGCAAATGTGGAGTGATTCCATCGTGGGGCAATGGAGAGGGAGAGGGCGGTGGTGGAGGACTGCTTGTGAACAGTAAGCTGGGATGGAGGCGCCATACTGTGGTGAGATCAGTAAATTCAGTCATGAGGCTTCTTCCTCTGACTTCTGTGCCTGTAAAAATATTGTAAACTGTGTCTGAAAGGTCTCATAAAGCACACATGTTGCAATGCACAGATTTCAATACCAGCAGGTA
>JBHNNM010000727.1:0-1118 GCA_048563625.1 Gammaproteobacteria bacterium
TGATAGTATGGCTTCATTGGAATACTAATTTATATCGTCGTTTTTAATCGTTTATCTGTTTTTAAGTGTCGTTTTGTAGCTTGACAAAGGGGATTTCCCCAAACATTTGCATATTGATGAGAGCTTCTCTTTGTATATTTAAAGACTGTGAGAGCCTTCTCTTTGTATATTTAAACTGTGAATGCCTTTTTCGTCTTTGCATGTTCAGACTGTGAACGCCTTTAAAAAATTTTTTTAGTATGTTCAGATTGTCAACGTCTTTTTCTTGCATGTCCAGACTGTGAATGCCTTTTTTCTTTTCTGTTCAGACTGTGACTGCCTTTTTCTTGTATGTTCAGATTGTGAACGCCTTTTTCTTGTATTTTCAGACTGTGAACGCCTTTTCCTTGTATGTTTAGACTGTGAACGCCTTTTTCGTGTATACCTATTCAGACTGTGGACGCCTACCCCCCAACCCTCCCCCCCTTTTTTCTTTTTAGTATGTTCAGACTGTCAACGCCTTTTTCTTGTATGTTCAGACTGTAAATACCTTTCTGTTGTATGTTCAGACTGCGAATGTCTTTTCTCTCTAGACTATAGATGCCAGGCAATGAAATGATCTGGGCCATCAGTCAACGTAGATTAGGCAGTAAAGTCTTTACGACATTCAGTGTACTCATGTGATGCCTAAATAAAACCCATCATTTGAAACTGAACAGTTCCGCTTGTGCCACTACTGCAACAGCAAAGAATGTGCTTGCAGCAGCGTTTGGAAGCGCCACTTCCTATGGAACTGTGACCGCGCTGTGCCTGTGACCCGTGACCTCGACACTGCTCAGCACTTGTCTCCCTTCGATCGTGCGTTGGCTAGGTAACAACAGAATCATACCTTTATAATTGAAAGAGAAAAGCTTTATTAGTTTACTGTCGCCGTAATCAGCAGTATCTGTTTTGCCGATTTGTATCGACTTTTGGGTCCAATTAGTGGACTTATGAAATGGTCGGTTGTTGTTTTGTTTATGTGTGTGTGTGTGTGTGTGTGTGTGTGTGTGTGTGTGTGTGTGTGTGTGTGTGTGTGTGTGTGTGTGTGTGTGTGTGTGTGTGTGTGTGTGTGTGTGTGTGTGTGTGTGTGTGTGTGT
>JBHNNM010000728.1:0-1118 GCA_048563625.1 Gammaproteobacteria bacterium
AGCAAGTTGTGAAGTTTTTGTTGTATCATCGGTTGTGGCATCAAGGTTAGCTACAGCATTTTTAACAGGAAATTAAAACCTGTTCTTACCAGTGTTTAACAGATGTCTAGCCTGTGAATAAGTGACTAACTGCAGTGAACGTGTTTACACAAGTAGTTACTTAATGAGTTATTAGGTAATACACTCTAGTTTTTTTCATGCACAACAATGTCATGATTTGAAAGTTGAAAGCATTCTCCATGCTCTAAAGCCATCAGAAATGAAGAATTTAGTCTTACCTTTGTCCCCAAAAGCATGAAAGACACCTGGTGGTTGGTAGTCCCATTTTATGGCCCCAGAGGTAACCCAAACATAATACTCCATTACAGTGGTTATAAAGAATCCATCCGAAAGCGACTTGAAATGTTCAGTGTTTCTAGTCTATTGGGGAGGGCAAAGAAGAGTACGGGTTGGCTGCATCCTATAGTCTGTAAATTTCTACACAGTAATACACAACATATTACATAATCATTGTCAAGTCAGTCACTGACTACGCGTAACAGGTTGTCATGTTATGCCTGAATGCTGGAGAGACCTGAGTGTGGTGTTGATGCATGATGAACTGTAACTGTTTATCTTCTTTCTTGATTGCCCATGCTCGCCGCCTCTAGCTCAGTGGTGCATGCCCACTGTCTTCTGATTTAGCCATATGATTCATGAATGTGTTGTGTCTGGAGTTTGGTGATTGTATGTTAGCTGTCTGTAATGGCATCTTGAAACTGCCACCACCGTGATTTCCACCGACTTTCAACCAAATTTGATCCTCTGGGATGACATTGTTAATGTTATGCCAAGTCAGCAAGTCTAGTGAGTCTGTGATGAACCTAGCTAGATCACTGACATACACACAAAAGGGGTTGACTTCAGCTCTTTCCCACTGAAACTGCTTCACAGTTAAAATGATGTTCCTGATTTTCAACATGTGTTTCCACTTGTATTTCCATTTCTTCTGTTCTCTCAGACTTTTCGCTTGCCAAATTAATGTTGCAAGCTTGCTTTAACAATCTCTTTTGGACTCTGAACTGAGCGACAGATAATCCACCTAGGGTTTTTAATGCAAGCGTGACTTTCTTGTTGAC
>JBHNNM010000729.1:0-1117 GCA_048563625.1 Gammaproteobacteria bacterium
CATAGAAACATTAACTGATGGGAAATCAGTCTGGGCTGAAAAAAATTTAGCTCAGGTTTAATCTGACAGACACCTTCAAAACGGGAGGACTGTCAGATCAGGTCGGAACTACTACAGATAAAGATAACGAGGCATTATATCTTTATCTCTTGGATGAATAACCAGAACATCTCCATTTGTACCGCCTAAACGATCAGCATGCCATATCTTCTTCAGATATGGTCGAATATTACCGATTAATATATCACCATCGCAAAACTCTGTTAAATTACCTGCAGTTGGAACATGATTAGAATCAGTTTTTCCTGCTCGATTTTGTAGAAGATTATCAACACCTACATAATTAGTTTTATCAAGTTTCTCATAACTAATTCGCTTTTTGGAGTACTCTGCAACTTCCCCCAACGTCTTCCACTCCACTTCCCCTTCTTCAAAGCTCAACAACTGGTCACGGTGTAGTTGTATTGTTTTTTACGCATGTTAAGCTCGGCGGTCAGCTCGGTGAAGGTGTCCAGAATGCGGACGATTTCGCTCTGGATTTTTAGTGATTTTTCCGGGTTATTCGGGCAGGGGATGGGGATTTTTTTATTTGAAAAATTACTTATCCACTGACGCTTATGATCACCTTCAATTAGAGCACTTGGTAATGTATTTAACCAATGATAAATATATTTCAGTAAAAACCTTGTTTTATCACTCGATGTAATCATCTTCATAGCTGAGGACTTAGCCTTGAAGTTAACATCAACCCACTTATTAGCAGTTGTAAAATCATCAAAAATTATTACTGAATTAACAGAAGCTCTGTAAATACCATTAGTTTCATCTGTATAACCAAGGATAAAAGTTTTACCAGCTGTCAAAACAGGGGTATTAAATTTATCATCGTAATTTTTTGATTTTACTAGGGGCTGTTGATCTTTTGTGGTTAAAAAATAGGCAGCATGGTATTTGTTAAACAAGTATAATGGTTTTGTGAAAAATCAACATACAAGGACACTTACCATGCCAAGAACTATCTTAACAGATAAACACTGGGAAAAGCTATTAAAATTAATGCTTTATACTGGTCGAGTTTATAATAAACCAGAACATGGAAAGACGTTTGAGGGAATTC
>JBHNNM010000730.1:0-1116 GCA_048563625.1 Gammaproteobacteria bacterium
CATACATCAATATCAAAATGACAAAAAAGCCAGGATGAGCAAAGTACCGTAAATGCGTACATCGATATTAAAGCATTTCACATACACTGAAATAATCACAAGTCCTATAAAATATATTACTATCAACATGACAATCAGAAAGCACAAGTACTTTCATGACAATCAGAAAAGCACAAAAGTAATACTGTAAATACATACATCAACACTAAAAACAATTTCACACACATCCACCTACTATATAAATGCACACAGACACCTGAACACTCAGTCACCCCCTCACAAGCACTCGAGCGCGCGCGCACACACTCACCCATGCACACACACGCACACACACACACGCACACGCACACACACACACACACAGAAACACACACCACACACACACACACACACACACACACACACACACACACACACACACACACACACACACACACACACACACACACACACACACACACACACACACACACACACACACACACACACGCCCAGCAGATGAAAAAGTGGCGGCAGCAGCAGGCTCTCCTGTTAGTCCCATGCTTTGCAGCCCCCCCCCCCCCCCACCACCACCCCTCCACCAACCCATGCCTAAGGTGACAATTTCAGAAACTCAGGTGAAGGCATTGCGGAAGAGGTGCGTTTTGAGGCTGGATTTAAAAGATGTGAGAGATGGAGACAATCGGGTTTGTATCGGGACAGAGTTCCACACACAAGGCGCCTGATATTGGAAAGACCTTGCACCGGCGCTTTTCAAGTTAACACGTGGGACACAGAGCAGTTTGTCAGAAGATGATCGAAGTGATCTGTGGGGGGTGTACGAGGAGAGACAGTGTGAGAGGTACGGGGGCAATGTACCATCAAAGTAGCGGAAAGCCAGTGTCGCTAGTTTGTATTCAATACGCTGTTTGATAGGAAGCCAATGAAGTGATATCAGCATAGGTGTTACATGCTCACTACGCTTTTTACGAAAGATCAGCCGAGCTGAGTTGTTTAGTATTCTTTGAAGTCGGGCTATCTGATCTGAAGTGATACCTGCCAGTAGGGAATTGCAGTAATCAATCCGAGATAGAACTCGAGAACAAACAAGAGTTGCGGTCGCGCTTGTAGTCAGGA
>JBHNNM010000731.1:0-1116 GCA_048563625.1 Gammaproteobacteria bacterium
TTATATAATTATATATATATTTTTATATCTCTCTCTCTCTCTCTCTCTCTCTCTCTCTCTCTCTCTCTCTCTCTCTCTCTCTCTCTCTCTCTCTCTCTCTCTCTCTCTCTCTATTACCCCTCTGTCATTCCCCCTCTCTCTTCCCATCTTCCTCACCAGAATGTAAGATGAATTAAGGTATGAAGTTTTTGTTGCTGCTGTTTTTGTTTTCTTGTGTGTGTGTGTGTGTGTGTGTGTGTGTGTGTGTGTGTGTGTGTGTGTGTGTGTGTGTGTGTGTGTGTGTGTGTGTGTGTGTGTGTGTTTTGTCTTTGTCTTCTGTTTGGTGTCTGTTCTAGTCTCTTGTAGCTTTACATGTTATACAATGCTTGTTATCTTGATACTACTGAGATTAGCTACTTATATACTTAATAGTCATTGTAGGGCATATACATGTATGTATTATATAATATATATTTATCTTGCCATTGTTACTTGTATGCTTAATGGGATGGAGATTAAATATTTAACAAACAAAAAAACAAAAGCAAAAATGTGTATAAGTATGTACAAAAAAACTAACGCCTTCCTTCCTTTGTCCATGATATTTGAAAATCAGCTCAGGTTCTGAAATGTTTAATAATTGTTATAATTATTATAATAATAATTATAGTGCAGAATGTACATGTGAGGAATAAAAATCATACAAAGACGAAAAAAAAAAAGAAGCTTACCGGCCGTCGCCCACCGCCACATTGAAGAGGACGTGGAAACAAAGGCATCATGTTTGGTGAGTTGAGCATTTTGTTTGTGCCGGACCATGTTGGAGTATTTCTTGAACACTTTCACAAATGTTTTCTGTTAGAACTGTCCTAGGCGACAAGGCCTCCGAAGTGGAGCAAGTGCCAAGCTTCCTGAAAGTCGCCCACCAGCACACTGAACAGGAAGAGGAGCAGTAAACGAAGACGTCATGTTCGGTGAGTTGAGTATTTTGCTGTTGTTGTGTTGTTGTTTTTTGGCTTATTTTAGGAGTGTGCATGGGTGTATGGGAATGGATGTGTGAGTGAATGTCTTTACAATGCCATTCTTGTGCGCAGACTCTGGACCGTGGAGAAAGATGTCTAGCGCCTGACCTGCAAT
>JBHNNM010000732.1:0-1116 GCA_048563625.1 Gammaproteobacteria bacterium
CAACTAGACCCAATGTTTTAAAAAAAAGATTTTTGATGCTCAAATGCAACCTATTGTTCTCTATGGAGCTGAGATGGGTCTGGAAAGTTGCTCATCGGTGATTGATAATGTACATTTGTTTGGTTTGAAACGTTATTTAGGTGTGGACAGGAGAACCCGAAATGATGTTGTTTGTGGAGAAGCTGGAAGGTTTCCTATTCGAGTTAATGCATGTGTTCACTGTATAAAATACTGGTTAAAACTGTTCACTGTATAAAATACTGGTTAAAACTGATGCGCATGGAGGAGCACAGACTGCCTTTGAGAGCGTATAAAATGTTATTGAATTTGGACCAAAGGGGAAAAACAAACTGGGTGACAAATGTTTGCAAAATTTTATGTGCAAACGGCTTTTCTTATGTTTGGGATATTCAGGGTGTGGGGTGTTTGAATGCATTTATTAGGGAGTTCAGACAAAGACTTATTGACATTCGATGGCAAGCTTGGGATGACCATGTAAACACAAGTAACAGATTTTCGTTATACAGACAATTTAAAACATTAACTAGTGTTGAACTGTATTTGATGTTAAATTTAAACAGACGCATAAGGTATACAATGACCAGATTTAGATTTGGGGTGTCAGACATTAAAGTGCATAAATCAAGATTTAAATTTTATAATGTGGATGACTTGAAATGTCCATTGTGCCTGTCAGCTGTGGATAATGAAGTCCATTTTGTTCTATGCTGTCCTGCATTTGATGATTTAAGATATGAGTTTATAGAACCCAAATATTTCAATAACCCATGTGAATTTCGGCTGGTTTTGCTCTTAGCTACACAGAATGAACGCGCCCTGAAAAATCTTGCTTTGTTTGTGTATAAAGCATTCAGCAGAAGAAAAACCCTGCTACTGTGTAGAACTTGAAGAAGATATATATAAGAAGGAGATGAACTAATAATCATGAAAATTATTGTAATATTCCCCTTTACATAACGTTTCGCTTCGGCTTTGTTCATCTGCAACATTCCAACGTCAGCAATTGGATACTGTGTGTGCATAAGGTTTATTGTGCTTACACCCCTTCAAATGGGGCTATGGCCTTATTGAATAAAATTTCCGTTTTTAGAGAGA
>JBHNNM010000733.1:0-1115 GCA_048563625.1 Gammaproteobacteria bacterium
TTCCCAGTCTATGTGTTTTGATAACTTAATCAACTCATGATTTAAGTCCAACATGTTTTCAAGACGCATCCTGAACAGGTCTTCCTGAGGTATTTTTGGCTGTTTCTTTGGCTTCATTTTGCTCTGGAAAAATCAATACACTATGATTTGTTCAGGGCGGACTATATAATATAGAAAAAACAATAATGGAAAACCCATGGCAGTAAAAGTCAGTTTACAGATTTCCGATAAGGCCTATGAGAAATTATCCAGTTACAGTGAACAGCTGGGTTTAAGTCCGAATCAGTTTGCCAGTATCTGTTTTGAGTATGTAGATATCAGCCACAAATGGATCCTGGCGGCGGCCAGGAAATTTCAGGCCATTTCCAGTCCTCAAAAGCCTGCAATGGATAAAAATGACCTGGAGAAGCATTTGCAGAACCTGTCTGATGAACAGGTGGAGCTGCTGTTGCTGAAGGCAGCCCAGAAAAGAAAAAGTTAATGGTCAAAGGGTATTAGAACTGGGTATCCAGCTGAGTCATTAATACAAAATGACGTAAAAAAGGACGGCTTAATAAGGGGTTTCGGATCATCTGTCGATAATCACCGGCAGCAAACTGCAGGGCGCGGGTTGCTACGGCAGGTCCCAGTTTTGTCAGGCCAAATCCGCCGGTGAGCCATTTTCCCCAGTTTTTACGATCGGCTCGTAAGTCCCAGTCCAGGTGGTCATTGTCATATAAAGAAGCGTTAACAGCTTTACCGTTAACAATGGTCAGCAGGCAACGTGGATTTTCTTCCCCGATAAAACCATAGGAAATATTAGCCGTAAATTCAGCTTTTTCCAGTGGTTCGAGAACCAGATTATCATTGTTCCATGCCTTGCCCAGTTCCTGAATCCACTGTTCTGAAAATAAATCACTCATTAATTATTTCTCGTAAAAATTGGTAGATATTATTATTTTTATAGAATATTTTTGTCGTTTTTGTTGTTAGATTATTATGTTGTTATTATTCAGTTATTAGGGGCTGTTGATCTTTTGTGGTTAAAAAATAGGCAGCATGGTATTTGTTAAACAAGTATAATGGTTTTGTGAAAAATCAACATACAAGAACACTTACCATGCCAAGAACTATCT
>JBHNNM010000734.1:0-1113 GCA_048563625.1 Gammaproteobacteria bacterium
ATAGTTCTTGGCATGGTAAGTGTTCTTGTATGTTGATTTTTCACAAAACCATTATACTTGTTTAACAAATACCATGCTGCCTATTTTTTAACCACAAAAGATCAACAGCCCCTAGTAATAATTTCAGGCGCGAAATTATTGCCAGGCTTCAGGAATTACGTCAGGGTAAGCGACAACATCTGCAGCATGAATCGGATGTGAAATGCACGGTTAAAAACAGCTGTATTATTTCCTGGTTTTATTCAAGACTTTCCATGCCCGGTGATGACGGCGCCGTTATGCTGTCCGTTGGTATTGATGTAACGGATCGTAAGGAAGCGGTTGAGAAACTTGAATGGATTGCAGATCATGACCCTCTGACCCACCTGTATAATCGCAGACGCTTCCAGAAAGAACTGGAAAACATTATTGATATTGCCAGGCAGTTTGGCAGAAGCGGCGCACTGCTGTACTTTGATGTGGATCATTTTAAATACCTCAATGATACCCAGGGGCATCAGGCAGGAGACAGGATGCTGATCCTGATATCTAAAAAACTGCGCTCAATCCTGAAAAGACCGGATATTGTCGCACGACTGGGTGGTGATGAGTTTGCGGTTATCCTGGCTGAAGCAGATGAAGAGATTGCTATATCTGTGGCTAAAAGGATTATAAGCACTGTTCGTTCCATTGAGTCCAATGTGCTCGGTGCGCACATAATATCTCAGAACGAGCAGAGTTACCAGAAGCTCATGAACTGGAAAATCAGTTATTATCAGGTGACCGTGGCTACTATTCAGGCCAACTGATTAATGAAATAGATGACCATGGTGGGTATTATATTTTACGGGCGATGAGACTTTCCAGGATAGCGGTTCACCGGGCCACCAGAGAAGATGGGAACGTGGTTAGCAAGAGAACGAAACCCTTGTCTGATTTGTTAAAATCTCTGCCAAAACGACCATTAATTGATATGGTTGTGGAAATTGATGCCAGAGAAACAAGACTTATTACAATCTGGAGCCCCAAAGAAAAAAGGCATACATTTTTGGTTACAAATCTGAATGCAGAACAGTTTTCAGCAACAGAAATCAGCCAGCTATATCGTTTACGTTGGCAGATTGAGTTGTTATT
>JBHNNM010000735.1:0-1113 GCA_048563625.1 Gammaproteobacteria bacterium
ATATTGCCAGTACGGATTTTCTGTCCAGCCTTTTAGCACCTGTTCATCCGATAAATCATGCAGGTGTTTCAGGTAATGCAATCCTGCAATCAAACGAGTGCGTATGGCAGGAGCACCTTTACTGGATACAAACAGAGCACCCCATTCTTTATCAAGACTTTCCCAGTCTATGTGTTTTGATAACTTAATCAACTCATGATTTAAGTCCAACATGTTTTCAAGGCGCATCCTGAACAGGTCTTCCTGAGGTATTTTTGGCTGTTTCTTTGGCTTCATTTTGGTCTGGAAATTTGCAAGGTAATAAGGCTTATTTTACCAAAAACTTGCAAATTTAACACCCAAAACTCACCAATATTTCCTTATAAATCAATACACTATGATTTGTTCAGGGCGGACTATTTATTAAAAATAGTTTAACGGCTTTTGTTTAATATTTAGTAACAATTTTTGCATGTCCGGTTTTATCAAATCCATAAACCATATATTTATCAACTCGCTCACCTTCCATGCAGGTGAGCCCATAGGCATACCCGGTACAGCCAGTCCGGCAACGGTGCCTTTTTCCTTAAGTAAATTCTTTATATCCTGAGCCGGAACATGACCTTCAATAACATGGTCATTAATAACTGCGGTATGACAGGAACGGGCATCCATAGGAACACCCTGCTGATCCTTTATGGATTCCATATCATTACTGTCAATAGCCTTAACCTTAAAACCATTATCTTCCAGATGAGTGATCCATTTTTTACAACAGCCGCAGGTAGGCGATTTATACACTGTAATAACTTCGCTATTAGTTTTACCTGCTGTCGAAGTCAGTTCTTCATCCTGACTCTTAAATGCGGTAGCTGCTATAGCTATACTGGTAATACCAGCTAAGGCAAGAAATAACAGAGTTTTTGATTTAGCTGTAGTTTTTTTATTAGACTGGTTCTGGCTTTGAGCCATTGGAATCTCCTTTAATTAATATTCTTCAGGTATTGTACTTTTATTAGGGGCTGTTGATCTTTTGTGTACAAAATTTAACCATTTCACATAGGAAGCCACACCATACAACAGCCTAACGCTAATGTACTGGCATAGTTTCTTTCCAGCTTATCATAGCGAGTG
>JBHNNM010000736.1:0-1110 GCA_048563625.1 Gammaproteobacteria bacterium
AGCAGAGCCCTTTCTGTATACACACTGATAAAATTAAATCTTTAGTGTTTTGCTCGGTTATTCTAAAACGGCAGGCAGTTAATGTCAAAAGCAGGGGAGTGTAAAATAAAAAACTCCCCTGACCCTATCTTCGAGCTGGAAGATAATTAATGGGGCAGGGGGAGAGAGGAAGAAGGAGGTCCTTAAATCGGTATTAAGCGGCTTCTATGGTTTGCTCTTCACTGGCTTTTTCAGCAGTGTTTTCTTTAGTTTCAGTAGCCTGGCCTCTTTTTTAGAAACATCTTCCAGTTGAGTGGTGCTTCTGCCGGTACCAATGGTAATAGTACGGGGCTTCATAGCTTCAGGTACTTCTCTAACCAGTTCTATATTTAGCAGGCCGTTTTCCAGGCTGGCACCGGTAACCTTAACATGGTCGGCGAGCTGGAAACGATGTTCAAAATTGCGTTCAGCAATGCCATGATGCAGGAACTGACGGTTTTCATCTTTGTCCTGTTCAGAATGCTTGCCAGTAACGGTCAGTACCCCGTTCTCAGTCTGTATGTTCAGGTCAGATTCATCAAAACCGGCGACCGCCATGGTGATTTTATAACTATCTTCATTAATTAGTTCTATATTGTAAGGTGGATAGCCTGGTTGGCTCTGGGCTGTACGTGTGGTGTGGCACGTCCAGTCTTGAAAACAGATCGTCAAAACCAATGGCAGAGCGGAATAAGGGTTCAAAATCAAATGTATTCATAATTCATATCCTCATAAATAAGCAATATGTTTTTAACGTGTGTCTAAATCTAAAGTGATCAATTTAACAATCCAATCACATGGAGATAACAGACCTCGTTGAGCATCTGTTATACTTATTGCAAGCAGTAAGGATGGATTTTAATTTTTCAAGGGACTTTTTTAAAAAAAAGCATAAAAAAATGGCTAATAGTTCAAAAGTTTTTAATCAAATTTCGACCCGATTATCCACTGAAACAAATCTGCAGAATCAGTTGGCAATTGTGGTTGAGGGGGCAATGGACCTGACGCATTCTGATGCAGGTACCTTATATTCATTACATGACGACCAGTTCCTTCGCTTTGAAGTAGTGATGAACCGAACCCTGAATATTA
>JBHNNM010000737.1:0-1110 GCA_048563625.1 Gammaproteobacteria bacterium
ATCTTACTATTCGTTAGCAATGCCTACACTGCAATAGCATACTTATGATCAGGGGTGCTAGCGATTTATCACATCTTTCTGTTCGTTAGCAATGTCTACATGCCATTAGCATAATTATGATCAGAAGTGCTGGCCATTTATCAGATCTTTCTGTTCGTTACAAATGCCTACATGCCATAGCATAATTATGGTCAGGAGTGCTGGCTGTTTATCACATCTTTCTATTTTTTAGCAATGCCTACATGTCATAGCATAATTATAATCAGGAGTGCTGGCTATTTATCACATCTTTCTCTTCATTACCATCCTGAGATGACCCTAGGTGACTGACGGGACGTTAAAATCCAAAAACTAACTAACTTCTGTTAGTGTAAATTAGTATTTGAGGGCGATGGTGAGTGAGTGTGAGCGCGTGTGTGGGGGGTGGGGTGGGGGGTGGGAGTGGATGTGTGTGTGCGTGTGTGTCTGTCTGTCTGTCTGTGCGTGCGTGTGTGTGTGTGTGTGTGTGTGTGTGTGTGTGTGTGTGTGTGTGTGTGTGTGTGTCTGTGTGTGTGAGAGAGAGAGAGAGGGACATAAACACACACAGAGTCAGAGACTGACAGAGAGACAGACAGAGACCGAGACAGACAGAAAGACAGACAGGCGAGAGGGAGGAAAGGGGAGAGGAGACCGCGAGGACAAGGGATGGAAGGAGTGTGAAGGGCTTCAAGAAGGGCTACTGAAAGGGAGTCTAGAAAATGTCAGGATGAATATTGATGTGGTGTAACTGTTATTTCTGCTATCCTGTCTAAAAGCGGTTCATCTCACGGGACAATAAAGTTGTCTGTATTATGTAAACGTTATGGGCGTTGGTGAAGGCTTCAAAACTACAGTGTACAGCCGGGATCAGCTCTCTGTCCACGAGGCTCTATGTGTTTGACGCTCTGTATTTCCTAAAGAGCTCTTTCGTTAATATGTTCATGCCTACTTTATCTGAAGATCGTGCAAACTCAAAATATTGAGTCCTGTCCATAATATTTTGCCTAAATTGCACTTAGCTCAAAAGTATCAGTCGGAGTTCATGAAATGTACTGAAACGACTTAGTGTAAAATGATGACGATGATGACGTC
>JBHNNM010000738.1:0-1110 GCA_048563625.1 Gammaproteobacteria bacterium
TAGTGATATACCATTACTGGTTGAAACCATACTTAACCGTATTTCAAAAAACAGGACATTGCAGGTATCGGATCAGGTACTGGAATTTTTTTCTGAGTATTTCTTTCCCGGTAATATTCGTGAACTGAGAAATATTCTGGAATATGCCAGGGTGATGGCAGATGACGGAATAATTGAACAGGAACATTTACCGGATGATATAAAGCTGGACAAGCGGGCGGCTGATGCTCAGGAAGATGCTTTTTCAGTTACGGGTATTGTACCGCTGGAACAATGTGAACAGGAATATTTACAATGGCTGAGCCGGCATTACCAGGGAAATCAGAAAAGTCTGGCTGATAAGCTGGGTATCAGTGAAAGAACCCTTTACCGGAAATTGAAGACTTTATCGTAAATAAAAGACTTTAGCTTAAATAAAAATCCTTATCGTAAGTTAAAGCTGAATAAAATAGTCTGATCAGGATAATTGAGTAATATCCAGTGTTTCGTTCCAGGCCTGTTGGTATACATTTTCGACCCGATGACGTAATACCATGTTTTCATTTAACATATTAATAACCTGTTTAACATGCTGAATAAATTCGTAACGCTTATTGGCCAGAGCATAACATTCAAAAAGTTTCAGGTTTAAATCCTTATTCAGCGGTGCCTTGATAATTTCACTGGTAAGAATACTTTCTGCTTCATCATAATTTCCATAAGCAATATAAGTCAACGTCGCTGTTATTTTCACTGTTGTCTTCAGAGGTGGTTTGTGCATCGGCATTACTTTTTGAAGTACCGGTATCTGTTTCATCCGGCGCATTGATTTTCTTTTCAAAATATTCGGAGAAATCCATGTCATCTTCATTTTTTTCTATGACGGGCTCTGTTTTCTTTACCTGTTCTGAAGGACTGTCGTTGACAGAGTGCTCAACGATATTTTCTTCAGGTACTGCTGCAGAAGGGTTATGTTGAAAAGTGGACAGTACCGGTTGCTCATCATGTGTAGAAGCAGGCTGTTCGGTATCACGGCCTTTTTGTTTTTTAAATGCAAGATAACTGCCGATTAAAACAATAATTGCAAATACTGCGAGGGCCAGAGTGTTGATAGGGTTGGATAGTAATTCC
>JBHNNM010000739.1:0-1106 GCA_048563625.1 Gammaproteobacteria bacterium
AGTATCCGTTGGGAGGGCCCGAGGTCTCGGCTACTTCACTGGCTTGGACATTGAGTTTAATGTAAATGCAGACCATCACTCTGCCGTCCGGGGCGACCGGGCCGCAGACCGGCGGGTAATAGTACCCTTCGAGTCTGGGCAAGTCGCCCGGCCGACAGTGCAGTGATTGCAGAGACAGAATTTCGTAGTCCACGTGGGAGACGTGTTGGATCAGCTGAGCCGCGTTCCTCTTGACGGCACGACAGTTCCACTGCATGATCTTAATACTGAACTTGACGTTGGAAAAGAGTAGATATAAAACAGATTAAAAAAGAACAATCCGTCGGTCAACGAGTGGCCGAGGATAAGTCCTTGTCGCCTGACCGGGCCAGGCCCGTCAGACCCTGACCGGTGAGCTCGCTGATGAGCGCCGTCAGGTTCCTGAGGAGGGGCTCACGGTCCCCCGTCAGCCTCGTCTGCAGAAGGCTGATCATCAGCTTCCACAGAGAGACGTCGAGGGACTGAGACTCCCCTGTGCCTTGCTGCGGCTCTACGCCGGCTGTGTCGAACAGCTCGTTCAGCTCTGTTCTCAGGTTTTCCCGCTGGGGAGCTGGCGTTATCTCCTGGAGCTTCTGCTCCAGGATCTTGGTTTTGCGCTGCTCCAGGAGCAGCTGGTACTGCAGGGAAGCGGTTTTCAGGCCGGCTTTCCCCGTGTTCCGCTTGCGCACCCTCCTGCGCTTGGCCTTGGGGCTGTGCATTGTTTCTTCCACGGCATTAGTGCCGAGGGTCCCGCTGCAACCCGCTGACTTCGTGGGTGCTGTTTTTGAGCCGGCCTCCGGCAGTGGACTAACCGGTCTCCCGGTGGGCGCTCCTGTGACGTCGGCCAGACTTGCGAACAGGTTGGCTACCGCTAGAGCGGTCCTGTTTTTCTTGGCCCCAGGGGCGGACACCGACGCCGGCTTAGTCTTGTTGGTGGTTCTGGGGACAGGGCCACGACCCGTTCCTTGGCCCATCCTGCCGCCACGCCCCGCCGTCACACTGGCGTACGACAGCGGGGGGCCGCTTCCTGACCTCAGGGATGCGGCGGCCACGCTGACCCGGTCACGCGACCAGCAGCCGTCCACCGC
>JBHNNM010000740.1:0-1102 GCA_048563625.1 Gammaproteobacteria bacterium
TATCATATATTTAGGTTAATATGTATCATGCGAGCGCTCAGGGCGTTGATGAGCGCATGATAAACGTACATTATTATTATTATTATTATTATTATTATTATTATTATTATTATTATTATTAAAGAACTCAAACAGATGACAACGACGACATGACTATCATCACAAGGGGCCGTAGTTTCTGCGTCTGCAGTCAGGGGGAGAAACTCACGAAGCGAGTGAATACAAAATACCCCAATGTTCCGACTAGTCTGTACATTGTAGTCCTCGACACCTTGGTGCACACTACAACTGTAGGCCTACATTCCAACTGAAACAATCCAGGACCACACCCAGTACGCTCACACGAACCCCAGTTCACAGCAGGTAAAAAGTAAGCCGAGTTCAAAAACGTTTTACATGTATGTTCATTCAGTTTATTTCCCCTTGCTACCAAGGTACTCACACACATTGGGAATGCAGCACTACCTAATTCAAACCACAACGATGTCGTGGCTGAATGAGACCTTCACCCTCCTCCCTGAAGAGATGAGACAACTGGGGTACAGAACCCACATGGTGGGCAAGTGGCACTTGGGCCATTGCCATCCGGGCCTCCGACCCATGGGGCGAGGGTTCGACACCTACTACGGTTTCATCCTCGGTGGCCACGGGTCCTACTACACTCAACAATCAACAGATCTAGTTTATGACTGGTGGGACGGTGACAAGATTGACTGGTCTGCACAGGTAAAGCTTTCCCCGATAAATTGACCGTCTCTTTCAAATGCTGTTCAGACAGTCAACTACATACCAGGCAGAAATAGCCTACTTCCAGACAAGAAATAATGCTGAAAGTGTCTGTTCATAATATTATTGAAAGGGAAATTAAGTGTGTCACGGTAAACCGAAGAGAAAAGAGTCCATGCAGTAGACTCGGGCATCGGGGAACACATTTTTTGGGAACATAGAGTTCCGGGCTTCTTTTCTAGGAAGATTTGACTGGCCACATTTCAGGCAGAATACCAGATGCAGCTGATATCTAACTACGCCGGTTATTGGTAGATATGACCGGCCACATTTCTGGCAGAATACCAGACACACCTGATAACTATAACTACGCCGG
>JBHNNM010000741.1:0-1098 GCA_048563625.1 Gammaproteobacteria bacterium
TTATATTTGTTTAATAACAATCACTTATAAAACACATTCAAAGGATGTTAAAATTAGCCAATCAAATCTTCAAGGTTTTATTTTACCATAACTAATTGTATTTTATGGTAATAAATATTAGCGGCCCAGGGCGATCGCGCTTAATTTTTCTTGACAAGGAGTTATATATTTGATCTATTACTGTTATTTGAATAGGAATAAATCATGCCCACAGAGCCTACAGCATCAATATTAGAGCACTTTTCAAGTATAAAAGATCCCCGACTAAATCGTCAAAAGCTACATAAACTGGAGGACATATTTTTTATTACCATTTGTGCTGTTATATGTGGTGCAGATAACTGGGTTGCCATAGAAGAATTTGGTAAAGCCAAGGAAGACTGGTTTACGAAATTATTAGGTCTGGAACATGGAATACCTTCCCATGATACTTTGGGAAAGGTTTTTGCAGCCATAGACAGTAAGCAGTTTGGTCAATGTTTTACTAACTGGGTCAGTGATTTATCTTCTTTAACGAAAGGAGAAGTGATAGCCATTGATGGTAAACGGGTACGCCGTAGCCATGATCGAAGTTCAAATAAGGCCGCTATCCATATGGTCAGCGCCTGGGCTTGTGAAAATCATCTGGTATTGGGGCAAACCAAGGTGAGCGAAAAATCTAATGAAATCACTGCTATTCCTGAGTTACTGGAACGACTGGATATTAGCGGAAGCATCATAACGATCGATGCGATGGGTTGCCAGAGCAAAATAGCTCAACAGATAGTGGATAACGGGGGCGATTATATTCTAAGCCTTAAAGGTAACCATGGTAACCTTCATGATGATATAAAAACATGGTTTGATGGGCAGTCAAATCAGGCTGATAAAACAACTGAACTGGATTATGGTCATGGTCGTATTGAGCAAAGGACACTTTATGCATCATCTGATATTGACTGGTTAAATGGTCGTCATGACTGGCCTTATCTTAAAAGTCTAAAGTTTAGAGCGACAGCTTACCCTTGAGTGCCCTGTTTCGCTCACCCGTTCTTTAACAATTTGTTTGTAACCAGCTGTTTTGAAGTTGTTTTTATAACAAATCTTCAAATCGCCTTA
>JBHNNM010000742.1:0-1092 GCA_048563625.1 Gammaproteobacteria bacterium
CAGGGTGCAGTCGGCGGCTCTGCTGACGGCCCAGTCGTCATTTCTGCGGCTGCCTATCGCTACGTAACCTTGGTTAGACCGCCACAAGACCGTGAAAAGAGTTTTGAGATGTCCTTCAAACGATGATGAAGAAAGGAAACAAATTGAACTCTCCGATGTTGTTTCTTACTGAATACCTTTTGTTTTGGGATGCATGAGATGTATATCGTACTATATACAACATTGTTTCATGTTTTCTTGCAGGTTTGTTTGCTTTGGTAACCTGTAATTTGACTAGTCACTCACTTTGTGATTGTATTCTCTTATTTTGATTGTAACCTTTTACTTGTTCAATCGAATTTTGTTGTTGTCATTCAAACTGCCATGACGTTAGCATTTGTTCAATACTGACGTTAATGTCACTTTATGATGTTTCGTGAATACTCATGAGTTGTTTGGTTGAATACTGAGGTGCTGTTGACTACGGGATTGAAATGTTTTATTGTTGATTGTTATGTTTCTTGTTGACTTGATGATTCCGTTTTGTTGTTGTTGACGACTAATGTGACAGGCACATTAGGTCTAAGGAGGGGGGAGTGTAGCGGGAGAGCTGTGCAAGCTAGCTCGAGTTACGGGCCCTGAGTTCCCCCACCCGGCCTTCTCTCCAGTCGGACGCTGCCTGCCAGCGACTGGCCGGTGCCGCGCGGTGCGGTATAAAAGACAGTGCCTGCCCGGTTTCTGTACCATGTGCTGAAAAGTGCTGGTCAACCCCTACCCCCCCGAGTTTACATGCTGAAAAAGTGTGTTGCTCTTCCCTTAGTTATTAGAAGACCTATGCTGCAAAGTGTGGGCACGCATGTTTAGTAATTAAGAGACCTGTGCTGCAAAGTGCGGGCACGCATGTTTGGTAATTAAGAGACCTGTGCCGCTGCAAAGTGTGGGCACGCATGTTTCGTAATTAAGAGACCTGTGCTGCAAAGTGCGGGCACGCATGTTTGGTAATTAAGAGACCTGTGCTGCAAAGTGTGGGCACGCATGTTTCGTAATTAAGAGACCTGTGCTGCAAAGTGCGGGCACGCATGTTTGGTAATTAAGAGACCTGTGCTGCAAAGT
>JBHNNM010000743.1:0-1092 GCA_048563625.1 Gammaproteobacteria bacterium
TCAAAGGTGCAGTCGGTGATGCCATTAATGTGGTTATGCTAGCCGCTGGTCATAACTTAAGAAAGATCCTCAATAAGCTCCGGCTTTTGTGGCTCAAAATTATTTCCGGTTTGATGGGGGGGGTTATCAAAGCGGAACATCAGCCGCGTAAAACCTGGCTTGAGGTCAGGCTTAAAACAGTATTATTCAGGTTGAACTATATAGTATATATATAGGCATAACTCTTTTTTATAAAGAGCGGTTTTATAAAGAGTGCTATTAAGGACTGCGATACAAAGTGGTATTAAAAATAGTATGAAAAATGAGGGGGAGATCGTTATGACGAATGATATTTTATTTGAAGGTGATACTACCGTTGCTACCCGCTACTGGCATAAGCTGGATGAGCATAAAAAAGAACCCCGGATACAATGTGATCTTTGCCCCAGGTATTGTGCCTTAAAACCGGGGCAGCGGGGTTTCTGTTATGTACGGGCTAATCATAATGGGGAAGTGGTTTTAACCACTTACGGACGTTCCAGTGGTTTCTGTATTGATCCCATTGAAAAGAAACCTCTGAATCATTTTTATCCCGGTTCGGCCGTGCTGTCTTTTGGCACGGCAGGCTGTAACCTGGGCTGTAAGTTCTGTCAGAACTGGGATACCACGAAATCCCGGGAAATGGATAAAATGATGAGCTTTGCCTCACCAGAGAAAATTGCCCAGGCCGCTAAGGATTATCAATGTAAAAGTGTGGCCTATACTTATAATGATCCAGTTATCTTTCATGAATATGCTCTGGATGTGGCTCATGCCTGTCGGGAAAAGGGCATTAAGTCAGTGGCTGTAACCGCTGGTTATATCTGTGATGAACCTCGGGAAGAATTCTTTTCGGTTATGGATGCTGCCAATGTGGATCTAAAAGCCTTTACAGAAGAATTTTATAAGAAAGAGACAGGCAGCCATTTACAACCGGTGCTGGATACCCTGGAATATTGCTAAAAAGAATGGCTTTTATTATGTTTACAGCGGCAATGTGCATGACAAGCTCAGCAGCAGTACGTTCTGTCATCATTGTTGTCAGGAACTGATTGGCCGGGACTGGTATGAGTT
>JBHNNM010000744.1:0-1091 GCA_048563625.1 Gammaproteobacteria bacterium
TAACTAGACCATTGGGGTTACGCTGAATTGTACAGGCTTTTATTATTAATATGAATAGTTATGATGTTGTTATTATCGGTGCCAGTGCTTCAGGCTTAATGTGTGCTGTAGAGGCCGCTAAACGGGGCAGAAGGGTGGTTGTTCTGGATCATGCTGTTAAAGCGCCCAAAAAGATCCGTATCTCCGGCGGAGGCAAGTGCAATTTCAGTAATTATTATGTCAGTGCGGACAATTACCTGTCACAGAACCCTCATTTCTGTAAATCAGCCCTGTCCCGTTAGCAGTATTTTGATTTTCTGGCATTGATGGCAGAATACGATATCCCCTGGCATGAAAGAGATCATGGGCAGTTATTCTGTGATCGCAGTGCTATGGACATTGTGGATATGCTGCTGGCAGAATGCCATCGTTATCATGCAGATATTATTCTGGACTGCCATATTGAAAACATTGCCCGGATTTCGGGGGATGAGAGCTTCTTACTGCATACCAGTCAGAAGAGTTTTACATCTGAATCACTGGTCATTGCTACAGGTGGTTTATCGGTTCCTAAAATGGGTGCCACTGATTTCGGGTTGAAAATAGCCCGGCAGTTTGAACTGAATTTGATCCCGACCCGACCGGGTCTGGTTCCGTTTACCCATAATAAGACTCAGCTAAAAACCCTGCAGTGTTTATCAGGGATTGCTGTGGAAGCGGTGGTTTCACTTGATAGTGAGGAGGGGGCTAAAAGCTTCAGGGAAAATCTTCTGTTTACTCGTAAAGGACAGAGGGTTGAGATTAATTTATTGCCCGATCTGGATTTAGGCCACTGGTTAACTCAGCAGCAGAAAGAACATCCGGATAGCCGCTTAAAAACACTGCTATGCCGATTATTACCCCGCAGGCTGGTTGAAGTGTTTGCTCAGAGTGTATCTAGTCCGCCCTGAACAAATCATAGTGTATTGATTTATAAGGAAATGTTGGTGAATTTTGGGTGTTAAATTTGCAAGTTTTTGGTAAAATAAGCCTTATTACCTTGCAAATTTCCAGACCAAAATGAAGCCAAAGAAACAGCCAAAAATACCTCAGGAAGACCTGTTCAGGATGCG
>JBHNNM010000745.1:0-1091 GCA_048563625.1 Gammaproteobacteria bacterium
CCTGACTTTGGAAGGTAGGCTGTTCACTATGAAGGTGGTATTTCAGGTTTGTTCATTTAACCACTGCTGACTTAAACCACCGCAATGAGCGTTTACACAGTTATTTTTACACCCTCAAAAAGAATTTAAAAACTGGCTGGAAAACTTCAGCTAATTAATGCTCATCGAGTAGTTACAGAAACAGTTCATCCATATTGATCCCATAAGCCCCTGATTCAAATCCTTTAACAACCTTAACTCCTGTTACAACAGATAAATCAAGCATTACAAACTCGTCATAAAGTTTGTTTTCATCCAGAATTAACATAACGGCTGGACGCAGACGTTTAAGTTCATTTACCTGCGTAATAATAGCATCTTCACCAGTATTAAGTTCAACTAATGAGCCGGCAGGATATAAACCAACAGTTTGAATAAACTCCTCAACTAACTCTGCCTGAAACAACTGGCCTCGAAGATTATACAATTCATTCATTGCCTCATATGGGGTAAAAATTTTATTAATATAGAATCTTTTAGAGGTCATTGCATCGTAACTATCAACTATCCCAGCAATACGGCCAAAAAGAGGTATTTTATTATTGATAACACCCGTCAAATATCCTGAAGCATCAGCTCTTTCATGATGAACAGCCACCATTTCAAGAACAGAACGTCCCAATCTAGGAATTTGTTTTAAAATATTTGCCCCAATAACAACGTGCTGTTTTATTGATTCCCGTTCTTCAGGGCCGTATTTATTAGTAGAGTAAATTAAATCATCAGGCATTTTTAACTTGCCAACATCTAAAAGCATGCCACCAAGTGCCAGAGTATTGAGATCTTTTTTGGTTAGTCCAAGGTGACGACCAAATTGAACACACCAGACTGATGTTCCCAATGCGTGAGAATAGCTGTATTCATCTGATTTTTTTAACTGAACTAGAAGCGACATGGCCGAAGGATTTCGAACTACACTATCAACCATAGCTTTTATTCCCGATTTAAGGGAAACTAAATCAAAAGATTCATCTTTACTTATTGAATGAAAAACAATTTCTGCCTGTTCATACATGTTTCCATATATGGCTTTTGCAGTATTTAATTCATTA
>JBHNNM010000746.1:0-1084 GCA_048563625.1 Gammaproteobacteria bacterium
GCTTTCATGGTGTTCTTTTGATTTGTTTTTTGGTCGAAACAAATTTGATCATATTTCACCATGAAAGTCGATCTTATTTAAACCTCGAATTTTCTAATAAATTCGTGGGGATACATCAGCTATTAGAGTATGTTTTACCCTGTCTACCGTTAATCCGATAAATAAACAGACCATCTGAGCCTCAGTGGCATCCACTACATTGGGTGCATAGCGTTTCAACAGCAGACCATAACCCAGATCCTTGCGGACTTTCAGGAATTCAGCCTGTTCTTCCTTGCTGGCCTGTCGGGTTCGAATTTTTTCAAATAAGGCATAAGCTGCCATGCCGTTTTGGATCCGCTGTTTATTTTCTTCAATCAGATCTTTTATGCCGGTAACTTCTTCATCCAGTGAACGGGTAGCAATCAGCCCCATTACATAAGGAATTTTAATGGCATAATGAGTTTCCTTAGCCTCCTGATCAGGAAGTCCTATCAGGGTAAAGGCTGCGGGTGCCTGTTCGGTTTCCCACTCTGCTTCAACGGCCGCCAGCTTATACTTCTGTACTTCTCCGGCTTTATAGCCGCTTTCATCACCCAGCAGGATAACCGATAGGATTGAGGTAATGCCAAATCCAGCGGCTACCGCAAATGAACGCTTGGCAAAGCCGACATCCCGCTTCTTTAACAGGTAATAGGCACTGATACTAAGCACAAACATGGAACCGGCCACATAACCGCCGGCAACGGTATGAATAAATTTGACCTGGGCAACGGGGTTAAAAAATACTTCTGCAAAGCTGGTCATTTCCATACGCATGGTGTCAATATTAAACTCGGTGCCGACAGGATTCTGCATCCAGCCATTGGCTACCAGGATCCACAGAGCAGATAAACTGGTACCAATAGCCATCATCCAGGTGACGACCAGATGCTGAACTTTGGTCAACCTATCCCAGCCGAAGAAAAACAGGCCTACAAAAGTAGACTCTAAATAACTGTTCCAAAATGGTGTCCATATAAATGGAACTTAAGCTTTGTTTATCGATCAAAGAAATTAACCAAAAAAACCTGATCAAACAAAGCTTAAGTATGAATAATATTAT